>JAQTTS010000053.1 GCA_028710655.1 Dehalococcoidales bacterium | reverse complement strand
ATCCCTATACCAATTGCCCTTCACATTTCCCCTTCACTGCATATCCCATTATACTCATACATATGTATCTTGTCAAGCACAAAATGCACTATCCATCATATTCTTGGCCAAGTGTTGTAGATAGGCAGTTACTACGATTTATATATGAACATAGCAATATGGCTGGAGTGTGGGTAATGCGTTACACACCTATAGGGGCACGTAGTAACAGGTAAATCTGCATTGTAAATTATACAATTGCGCAACTATATCAAGTTTTCACTATGCGAAAGTGTTCAATATTGAACAGTGATCCGGCCAGGGAGTATGGGTGTTCCCCTTTACATATCGTACTGCGTATAACCATTATTATGTAAACCAGTGTATGGCGATACACCAAATCTACACTTGTAGCCTGTAGGGCAGAGGGGTGGGGGAGGGTGGGTTAAATCTGCTTTTTGCTAAGTAGGGGGTATGGTGCCCTATCAGCATACTGTCCAGTTTGGTAATAGGTAATCTACCTTAGTAGACTATATACCCTATTCGTAGTATCATTGGGGTGTCTTTTCATCGTTCGTGCATACTGGGGGTGGGGGTAAGGGGTGTTGGTGAGGGTGTATAGGCGCTTGGAGAGGGCATAAAAAGATGGGTAAGCGTGTGAAACTCACCCATCGGTATGGCCCCTCGTCACTGTCACTGATCACGTTGTATGTTGACTCCGAACTGGTGCTGGGCGTTACCCGGCGTGGTGCACGGTGACCCCCCTTTCTCCTTCATAGGAATTTTGCCATTCTATTGGGTGTTGGCTTATCCTCTCGTAGGGTGAGTGACGGCCACTTTCGGGGGGTAGCCGCCACTCTTGGGCACACAGAACACTTTGGAGACACCACCTTTGTGGGTATGCGGAGATGGTAGGGGAAGTATATGCAGGGGCAGGGCGCTTGTCAAGGAAAATTTGCATTTGGGCATAGTTACGACGTGGCACAGGGGGAATAGGCAAGGGGCTGCACCACGCCGGTATGGGCTAAACTCTGCCCAATTCGAGGCTGGATGGGTCTTCTGGGGGCACTTCCGGTGCCATAACCCTCTCCAGTACGTATAATTGGCTCTCAATGCTGTCAAGTTGGCGTCTGAGGTCTTCACGTTCGGCCAAAAGCTGCTCCTTGGCCTTCTGTATACGCTCAATCACGGTTGTGGGTGTCATAGCTTATCCAATCGGTCGAATATGCGGTCTGCAGTATGGCGAAAATCGCCCTTCAAGTCCTCTACAGCAGCTTGTATGGCTATGTGACGGGCATCATACTCCTGCCGGGTGACTATTTCGCTCACCAAGGGGTGTATGGCGCGGTTGTTGCAATGATCCTTGAAGCTGCCATTGATCTCGGACAGGCGCTTATCGATGCGGGAGACAGTGGAGCGGGTGTTATCCCGCGCCGTATGCTCCTCTTTGAGCTTGCCGGTAAACTGTTTGTATGCCCATGGAACACCCCGCACGGTGACGAGGACGAAAAGGAACGTCACTGCCGTACTTACCCCCCAACGAGAGGTCATATCACTGAATATGTTGAATGCATACTGTTCCATGGGTCATACCCCTTCGTTATTTTGCCATTGTCCCCTTGAGAGCGCCATATGCCGCCGCCACATCCACGATTTCCTTGCCAATAGCCGCATATTCCTCCTCGGTGATGGTCTTGCCCCCAGGAGAGCCGGGTTTGCGTGCGTCCAGCACCTTGCGGGGGACATCCACGACCTCATTGAACATCTTTTTGTACTTGCTGAACCCCTTGATGGCGACACCAGCGATGGCGGTGACCACCATGATGACTGCCGGGTGGGTGATGACGCCAAGAATCGTTTCCCAAGACATAATGAGCCTCCTTACCTGTCCCACTGGGACAAGTCAATGGTGCGGAAGATGTAGTACAGGGTTTCCCAGACGAGGAATAGGGCTGCTGGGAGAGCCATGCACACAATAATGAGGGTGGATACCCCCCACCCCTGGGTAAAGATGATGTAGGCGAATGGGAGGGCGTAGGAGAGCCATTTCAGGGCATGCCAGAGTACACCCAAGTCAGCAGCACCCTTGGCATGGTCTACGGCGTCCATGGCCGCATTCAGCCCCCATGCGAGGATGATTATGGCTATGGGTATCATGCTTCCCCCTGTGGCAGGTATAGCTCGATGTGGGGGCGGTCAACCAGCCCTGCCTCATCTGCCAGTGAATCGTTACGGTTCCAGTCGTGGCCCCAGCGTATGGGGATACCCAGGAGTTCAGCGGCCATGCAGAAATGGCCTGCCGCGTACCCCCAGAGTTCCACGTCATCCCAGTCTGCGTACTCCCTGGTGGCGTTGTCGTAGGGGATGAAGTCGAGGGCAAGGCTGCATGGTGCCCCCTGTAGCGTGGTGTGGTTGTGCTTGGACAGTGGCCACCGCAACTTGGTGAATCGGGGGTAAGCGGCATCCTGAGCTTCCGGGCCACGCCACCCGCATGATATGCCGAAGTCAACAGCTTGGATGACAGTGCGGGCAAGCGTAATGAGCTTTGGGTGGCACGTCATGAGGCGTTCCTCACTGGTCTTGCTGAATTGGTAGGCCATCTTCCCCTTCTTTCTTGGCTTTGGCCTCTGCCTGCGCCGCCGTCTCCAAGGCCATAATAGCGTCCCTGTATGCCTGTACCTGATTGGCGAGTGCGTCCTCTTGATTACGATTCATCAGAATAGTGGCGCGAGTCTCCACCAATGACCGTGTTGCTTCCTGCTCCCGTTTCCGTAAGATTGCGAGTGCGTCCATTGCCTATCCCCTTGCGAATGGTGTTGGTTATATGCCCAGTATTGACTTCATCGCGTTATGATCGACAAGCATCTGGGCTGACATGAAGCCTGCTACACTGGTGGTGACTGTGGCGTGCTGTGCTCCACCGGTGCCTATATGCGTTTCATAAGGGTTCGCCTTTCGGTTATTCCGCCGTCCAGGATGTTATGAGTCCATTCGATACCACAACGGTATGAACGTCAGCAGTATTCGGGTCAACCCATGTGCGGGTTCCAGAAAACACCGTGCCTTTGCTGATCTGGCTCCATGTGATCGTGGTAAATGCGCCATAATTATTGAGGTACTGCCCCGATGATCCTACCGATGGTACGTGCGCCCTGTTGCCGGTGCTGGATGTGTGTGTGGATAGCTCAGTATCACTCGCCGCATCCGTTATCCCGTAACCCGATAACGTTGTAGGTTGCGATCCGATGGATGAGAACGCTATTGTGCCGCCATCGCCGCCACTGTGGTTATGGGAATCACCATTGGTGACTCCTTTGGTTGCAGGTGCCGCTCCGACGTCTGTGTACGTAAGTCCGTGCGCAGAGAAGCCGAATTGGTCGGCATTAATCGCCTTGAGAAAGTGGCCACCAGTCAATCCACTTACTGTATGGGTTAGTAATGCGTGTGATGCGGGGGAGAATGATGCCGGAATATTCTGCAAATCAGTGTAGTATACCTTAGAACCATCCCCCGCAGCACCAGAATGTCGGTGTGCGCTCACGTCTATAGTGTCTACTAACTTGCCTGCGCTCAGTGATATACCCCCCACGGTCACTATGTCACCGTTGGACTCAATATAGGCGACAAGGGCTTGTCCGGGATGGGCGGCTGTCGGGTACCCGTAGAGGTCAAGTACGTGGGCGGTATCGGTGTTAGCTTGGGAGTTGGTGATGCGTAATGGTGCCTGGCCTGATACAGCTCCACCGCCAATCAAGTCCATCCCGACCTCACCAGCGGTATTGACTCTTATGTACCCGGTACCTGCACCCATGATACGTATGACTTCATTATCAGAAGAATCTCTGAATCTGAGGGTGTTATCAGCACCTGACATAATGATACGCTGCCCGCTCGATGCAGTCTGTACTGTACGGCCAGTGAGAGTACCAGCCTGGATATTATCCGCAGAAAGGAGGCTTGTAATAATGTACCCACCGCTTATTACCGTGGTGCCAAGTTTTGCTGCTTCTACCAAGTCCTCAAACGCCATATCCCCAACATCACCCACACCCAATTTGGCATTCCATGCCGTAGCACTCCCAATACGGGCGTCACCGAGTGTGCCGGATGAGATATTACTGGCGTTCAAATTGGTCACCGCGATAACAGAGGCGTCAATAGTGCCTGCCGTGAGCTTGTTGGCAGAAAGGGTATTGATCTTGGCATCCGTCACGGCGAGATCGGCGATGTAGGCAGTGCCAATGACCATATTGGCAGCCGAATTCCACACCATAGTGTGCACACCGCCCGTATTGGTGGCAATCATGAAGCCGGTGTTACCCAATACCGGGTGTGTGGCAGACGTGGAATAGTGATCCTCCCCTGCGACCCAGTAGATGTACTTGGCACTGGTATTACCAGCGTCAATGGGGTATGCCGCCCCCTGATACACAATGGAGTGGGCATTCCACGATACACTATTGGTATTAGGGTCATCATCAGTCCATACGTCCGCATCCAGTATAATCGTGTTCAGGAACATCTTGGTGGCGGTGATGCTGAAGTCATCAATGGACGTGGCGGCTACTGACTCAGATGTTGCCTCAACACTGGCAGTAAAGTCCGATATCTGCCCGGACGTATTCACTGCCCGGAGCCAATAATACCGCTTCAAGTCCCCATCACCAAGCTGATCAGTATAGCTTAACCCCTTCACCTCGGCTATCTTGGTGGCAGTGGCTATATCGTTCGTGTCTGCCCGCCACACCTCCACCCATTTCAGGTCATAGTTGGCGGGATTCACCCATGCCACCACGATGGAATTCAGGAACCCGCCTGCTGATGCGTCCGTGGGTGTGTCAGGGGTAGTTACCTTCCCCGTAATGATAATGACATTGCGTGCGGCGTTCTCCATTGGCTCCTTGACGCCATCCGGCCCCACCGCCCTCACCACCACCTCATACTCATGGCCTACAACAAAATCCCCAAGCAGGGTGGCTCTTTGATCATTGCGTACTATCATGTCCACGGCTCCTGTTGTAGCCTGCGCCAATAGGCCGGTGAGGTTGTGGGGGTATTGCCCCTGTTATGCCCTGCCTTGGAGATGAATACGTGGTACTGGCCATTGGTGGTTTTATACTGTACAGTGTCATCAAGGGCATAGGTATAGTCCTCATCCCACACCCCCATCCACTGCCTCTTATCATCCAGACTCACCCATGTCATCCCGGCACCTCCGTATTGCCATCAGTCGTGCTCAGGAACACTTCCCCATCGGACTCCACTATCTCCCCCGAGTCATACTCTCCGTCCTGCCACACCCCCTGCCAATCAGTCTCACCCGCATCCACGTCACGGAACCATATCTCCCATGTGCCCCGTGGACCGTCCACGGTAACCCACTTCACCACGATGCATGACTCGTACTCTCCCGTGATGCGGTTCCTACTCGTGACCTCCTGAAGCTGCACGTTGGTGGCGGCATTGAGTATTGCCACAATATCACCGGGTGTGTCAGAGGGAAGAGCAACCTTGGCCGCCACGACGATGCCATCAGAGGTCTCAGCATCGCCATCAGCCGGGACTACGCAGTCATATACCCCCGCTGAATACTCCATGGCCGATATGGTACGCTGCAACTCAGATGCCCTGGATATACTGATTATCCGGTAGGTCTTGGTATGGGCACCGGACACTCCGAACGAATACTGCTCATAGGCTGCCGGGGTCACCGTGAAATCGACCATGGCAATAACCAACTCATCAGTATCCTCAGCCACAGTCCCGGTGATGTCCTCTATGATGTCATACGTCCCGTCGCCGTGCTGCACCATAAGCTCATAGGTTTGGCCATACGTCCGGGTGAGTATTCTGTCGAATGTGACGAGCAGGTTGGTGGTATCCACGAGCGTGGTAAGGCTGAGTGCGTCAATCCAAATTGCTCTTGAGGCAGCGTCGTCACGGGCAACCAACACCCGGTAGTTGCCAGCCCACGCCGGAGTGGTGAATTCAGTTATGTGCTGTGTCCATGCGATGTTGGATGACTGGTGTAGGTAGGCCACTGCCGTAGACCACGAACCATCAGCCTGAAGATACCGTGGGGTGCCCTCCCCTGTCCGTATCTGGATAAGGCAGTTCGCACCGCTATACTCCTTGCTGTAGAACGAGAATGTATAGTCTGTGGAGGCAAGCAGCACCACTGACTGGTATATTTGGGCAATGCTGTTTGACCCATCAATGCTGAATAGTGCCGCGAATGATCCTGAGTATGCATCGGCATCCCTGCTGATGGTGCTTGTCCCGGCCACTCCCTCTATCCAATTGGCAAGATTGGTTACCGATGCCCAGTTCTCCAATCCGCCGTCAGTAAGCTGCTCCTGTGCCGTCTGCACTACCCCCACTGACACGATACGCCCACCCTGCCCCGTAGTGAGTACATCGTGCTGTATCTCAACGACATCCCCCACCTGAGCAGACAACGCATCCACATCCACGTCGAACTGGAATGTGGACTTCAGAAGCTCATTGCCCAACACCATACGCCTTGCCAGACTCCACGCTTGGCCGAAACTCTTGGTGCCGTACAGTGTGATGGAGCTGTTGTCACCCAGAATACTACTGCTATCCCAATCCGAAGAACGTGCCACGAGTTGGGTATTCTCGTAATTGCGCTCACTGTCCTGATAGGTCACTTCGAGAAGGGTGGCCATAGACTGTCGCCCAAGAAACGACTGTGAGGCATTGGATATAGCCCCCATGGTGAATAGCTGGGTGACATCGCCTGGCTTGTCCACGAATACGTGTACGGTAGTGCCAATTGGGTAGATCATACCCCATCCTTCTTGGCATATCCGCAGTATGGCGTCCCACGCCTCACCGAAGGTGTCGAAGCAGATATTCAGCTCATACCCAATCTCGTCTATGTAGTCTGCCCATGTGGAGAAGTCGGTGTAATCCAGCCTGTCCTTATCCAAGCCGCAACCGTATATCGTATCGGCATAAGCATTGCCATAGGTTGGGTAGGCAGGGTGATCCGGGTGGCCATTGGCCAGAATGTCATACACTGCCCATGCGTGGTTATTGGCAGGCTTCTGTACCCATGAGCCAAGTGTGGTGTCATACACCCACACGTAGCGCCTCTCCACGTCCACCTGCACATCGAGATTGCCACTGATCTGACCGGTGGCGAGTGCCTTGATCCCCAGCAGTGCCTCTCCGGGATACGAGAATCCCGGCCTATCCCCATTATCATCCTCCACACCATACACCATGGTGGCAATATTCACCAACTTGATTATTGATGGGGAGGCAGCAGTAACCCTTACCTCATACCATTTGTCAGTGTCAAGGGGGTTACCCTCTGCCACTGCACGCACTGATATACTGAATGCCGTGTGCTTGTTCTTCTTCACGAGGCCGGCGTCAATATCCGCAGTAATGGGTATAGCACTTGTGAAGGTGCTGTTAAGGCCGAAGTCAAAGTTGCTCCAGTCCTCAGCGCCATACTCACGGTACTGGGCTATAAGTTGGCATGTGGCCTTTATGTCAGTATTCATATCCTGTATGCCATACAGCCCGTAGGGGAACTCGAAGGTGAGTTCAATGTTGTGCGCATCCCCAAACACATACGCAGGATTGTATATGTCTGCCGCCAATGCCTCAAACGGGTCAACCCAGTTAAACGTGCTGGGACTGCCAGAATTGAACGTGAACAGGGCATGGTATACGTTCGGGTCATACGACGTGGCAAGATAGAATGTAGTCTCGCCAGGCTTGAACACCACGTAGTAGAATGTGCTTGGAAGGAGTGTGAGATGTCCCTTATTAACCGTATACCCAGTACCCTGATACATCACGGTGCAGGTTTCCCAATACAATACCCCATTCGCCACCCTGAACTGCACCTCGTTACGATTGACTACAGGCACTCCGGTATACAATATCTGATCCTGCGACCAGTTGGTATACGTGGTGTCAAACCCCTCAATAACCTGCTGTGTGGGCAGCCCCGGGCGTGTCTCCCAGTGCACATCGTTGCCATAATACCCAATAGCCTGCCCATTCAGCACGATATCGTTGTAGAATGACGCCATACCATGCCCAAGCTCATATACCCCATCGGTAACATACTCACGGAACACAAAGGTGGCTCCGGGGTTGTCAGAATCCATGAACTCACCGCTATTAAGCAGTGATGGGCTATCCAGCGTGGGGAGTGTGCGCTCCAGCACCCGATGCCCCGCGCACGAATACAGCGCATACAACACTTGCTTATCACTCTCCACCGTGACATACCGATTCTTCAGCACAGGGCGTATTCTCGCCTTGCCATACACGATGGGGGTGGCCGTACCCTTCGCAGCACTGGGGCTGCTCACATGCCCCCACTGGTACGTAGGGGACTCGGATAGTGGCTTCTCCTTATCACGCAGGAACATACGTAACAGATTGCTCCCTGCCCATGCCCCCATAGCCACCAATTGCCTCTGCTTATACAGCCATGCGAATTTGGTGGCGGCTATAGGCGTTCCCGCCAGTAATGCCGTACCAAATAGTGCCGCTTCCCCAATAATCCTCCACGTCTGCTTATCCCCACCCTCTGGCACTACCAGCACAGTATACTTCTCCCCATTAGCCGGATATATGTCCTCTATGGGAAGCGCCACTTCCTCGTTGCCACAAGTGACAATACACTCGCCAGAATACCCCATGTATTCTGCCAGTGACCTACCCCTTACCCATGGGTGCTCGGTCGTTGTCGCCCCACCAGTCAGCGGGTTCAGTATATCGGTGATCGTAATCATGATAGTTTATAATACCCCACGATACGGGTTTTCAGTGCGGTTTGCCGGCTCGTGATAACCCCGGTGCCCTTTGTCGTATGCATAATCGTGCCATGGCCAATATACACCCCCGCATGATTCACCAACCGTGGGTGCATCCTCATGAGTGCCACAAGGGGCACATCGGCATCAGTGGGGGCATCCACCCACTCCCAACGGGGCGTAAGTGTTTCTCGCTGAACCAAGTCATCTATTGCCATATATGCAAAAGAGTTAATGTCGAAATCGGGCACCTCAATACCATACCTGCGGAACACCTCCATCACCAAGCCCCAGCAATCCAGCCCATGACGCGGATCACGCCCAAGATTGGTAAATGGCCTGCCAATAAGCCCTTTCAGTCGCTCATCCATACACACCTCCCTGCATACCAGGGCTACCCCCGAAGTTCACTGAGTTATTTCGCATTCGACAGGCTGCTATGGTATGGTCACAGGAGGCAAACCCAGCAGTGATCGTCACTGTCTCCCCCATTTCCTCTGCATGGAATGTTTGGATACCAGCTACCGAGTTGGGGTACCCCCTAAGTTCGGTATCACGCTGATCCTGCCCGGTCATAAGGACAAACTCGCCATCATTGGATGCGCTTCCCGCTATGGTCACGATGGCATCGTGCCTGAGCCTGAATCGATCAAACTGGCGCAGTTCAGCCGTGGGCGTAACACTCACACAGTCAAAATAAGCACTCCCCTCACCCCCTACGAATATCTTCAACTCACCATTGGATGCGCTGGCTGGCAGGGTGAATGTAAGCTGCTCCCAGTCACCTGTCCCTGTGGCATATGCTACCGGGTTATCCGGGTGTGCCGCTTCTATCCTGACCCCATTCGGACTCCCATCAGTGTTCACCACTTTGCACCAGCACGACACCCGATGCGTCTTGCCATACGCCAGCCCCGCCACTACCTGCTTTATCCCTGCATTCGCACCATACCCCACAATATGCACTGCATACCGGTCATATTTGGTGGGGGTGGTCACTACACGCCGCATTGCGTCTCCGGCACCACCCCATAGGCTCCACGAAAGGGGATAGGGCATACCAAGCCACCCTGAACTCGGCAAATACCCCCTATTCACCTGCTCAAAGCCCGCATTGGCTACCAGATTCCCTCTGCACACACGATAACCGCTAAACCCGCTCACAAGGTCAAGAAACCCTCCCCCTGCATAATACACCCGGTTGTACTCACTCGTGGGCACGAATACAATTTGGTCACTGGTGAGTGAGTTATTCCCTATCTGATACTTACAGAATGCATCCCCAAAGTGATGACGGCAGAAGCTGGGGCTATACCTATCCCGTGGGAACCTGCGCCTGAGTATCCCTGGCAGCCCCATGGTGAACGCGATCTCACTCTCTGCGCGTGAACATGACACTACTTCCGCAGTCTCATCTATTGCCCCAGTGGTCACGGCCAAATGCGACGTATGCACCACGATGAAGCGTATATTCACCCCCGGCAACCCATCATACGTG
>JAQTTS010000454.1 GCA_028710655.1 Dehalococcoidales bacterium | reverse complement strand
GGGAATTTTGAAAAATACTTTAGGGTCTATCCAGTAGGCAGGCTACAATCTACAGCTCCCACCACCAGAAACTAAGACCCAGAGCTACCACCCGTATATCCAAGATATAGTGCCACACCAACGCCCAAGACGCCCAGAACAAGAAAGTATACATTAAAGAAGTGCGCCCAAACACCAATCCTCTTAGCCAAGAGGTTTCCGAACTCAGGAAGAGCACTGCCGATAGCAGTAGCAACGAGAAAGACAAGGATAAAACAAAGTGCCAAGCCTCGTGTTTCATAGCCCATTCTAGTCCATGACCCCCTGTCAGAAAGTTCAGATAGTTAAGCATCCTTGAACACCAAGTCCGACTTGATGTTATCGGGTGCGGTAGAGACCCCGACCAGTATCCAAAACACAGGTGAGAGTTGGGTAAAAACGTAGTGGTCCCAGATGCACAGGGACATTAAGACTACCCACGCATACTTCCATCTAGTCTTGACCAGACACCATACCGACACCCACAGCCAAGCCATCGCCGCCAGTATTCCCGGCCATCCCAACTGCTGAACCAGCACCAGAGGCACATTGTGAACATTCGGAGACCTGCTAAAGTCAGTCAGGTTATATCCTTCCCCTAACGGCTTGATATGGGTCATAGCGTCCTTGATAACATCCCACCGGTATGCAATCGCATTCACTCCGTCATGCCCGTAGGGTGATGCCACCTGCCCGGTAGCCACTTTACTGGCATACTCGTACAGGGTCTGCCCGTACCCCAATACTAGCCCTACGACCACCACAACAACCACAGGAGCCAGTATGATAACCAGTTTCCTGCCCCAGTCTCTTCGCCACAGCACCGCTACCCCGACTACACCGATAGCGAATATTCCTTCAGGAGACCCGGTAAGCAGTATTGCTACCAGAGCCAGTCCAGCCAGTACCCACTGCCATCTGTGAATATACAGAGCCGCACCCAGCAGGACATACCCGACTACTATATCATAGTTGCCCTCGAACACGAACCCGCCCGTTATAACACCAGGATTTGCAATCTGGTGCGCCACAACCCCGAGGGAAGCGACAGCAGCCCCGACAGCCAACGGCAGGAACATATCCTTGCCCAAGACCCTGCCGCACAGGTACAGGGCAAACAAAGCCAGCCCCATACCCATCGGGGCGAACCTGTCCTGTAGACCTGTATAGGCAGCACCCGATGCGGAGATAGCCAGCACGATGAATAGCAGGCAACCGACTATTCGGCGATCACCCCAGCCTATTGCCTTGACCCTGTGCCAGTTGTTAAGCAAAAAAAGACCTGCCCCCATAATGATGAGCAGGTATCCGAAAGCGGGTAGAAAGAACAGGGTCTCCCCTTTGGAGTTGGATGTGAGATGAGTGAGATACTGGTTATGTATTGGGGATAAGGCTACGCCAGCACCGATTATGTAAGCCCAAATACGGCTCGGTGGCTTTTCCGATTGGGTAGCCACGAGGCTACCGCAACCCGCGCATAGACGTGTCTACAGGAGACCCGTCAATATACCTACCACCTCTACCGCCACCACTTCTCCCAGATCGTTTCTTATATCTCTTATACACCCTAATCCGTTGTAGATTATCCATATCCTTAGCCCGTCTGAATTTCGCTTCGGGGTCGGCAATCAACCTCTCCGCTTCCTCTTCCAGCCAGCCCAGAGTAGCATAGTTCACGCCCTTGATGCGCTTGAACTCAATCTCTCTATCCTTGAGCGAGACATCGGCAACCACGACCCCAGTAACCTTGGACCGAATCCTGAATGTTCCTTCGTGGATAGCCGGTTCAACACCGAAGAAGTCCCCACCATAATGCTTATCCAGCATCCTTTCCAACTTCCCGGCTAACGTCTTGGGGTCGGTCGTAGAAGCGACAATATCCCAGTCTTTAGTGTCCTTGTCCAGCCAATCCGGTAAGTGCGCATTGAGTGCCTGACTACCGAATACGATTGTCTGTGGATTGTGTGAATCACGGAGAAAAGACATCACTGCCTTTTTCAAGGCTTCCGGCTCTCTCCGGTAGTAGTTCTCCAGTTCCTTTTCGGAGAATGTGTCTGTCATAGGGCTAATTGCTCCTGCGCCTACGGGTCGTGCTGGTAGCCTTTTTCTTCCGTCTGGGCTTTGGTTCACTCCATAGCCAGTCGGCGGTCTTGGCTAACCCTTTGCCGATTACTCCCCCCGTGGCAACAGCCGGAGCCGCCGCAGTTTTGGCCCGCTGGAATTTGGCTTTCAATCTCTCATCAGATGCTCTCTGTCGGGCGGTCTGTGCCTTGACCACCTCGGTCTTGGCTCTCTCCAGAGCAATCTGGGAAGCAATCCTCGCTCTCTCCCGACCGATACGTGCTATCTCCAAGTCCGTTTTGGCTTTCTCCAGCTGTGCTTTGGTCTCAGCTCTACGGACTTTTTCCTGCGCTCTGGCTACCTTAGCTTCCTGCGTGTTTGCCAGTCTTTGCTTTTCCCGTGCCTTCTTCACTAGCTCCGCTATGCCCATTGTTCCTGTCCCCCTCGGTCGGTATTTTCGACCAGATATAGCCAGCTTTTACCTTCTGGAGTTCCGCCTCTGCCTCTGTCAGTCTGGCCCTTGACTTGGTGATACTGGCTTGTATTCTACTTATCTTTTTATCAGCGT
>JAQTTS010000453.1 GCA_028710655.1 Dehalococcoidales bacterium | reverse complement strand
CGAACGCTGTTCGTTTCCGGTTTGTCCCTTTGGTAAATAGTATGTTTAACAGGTTTCGGTGAATGAAGCCGGATAAGCTTGTATTTGTATCGGCGGTACTTCTAGCGGCTGGAGAATCGAGCCGTATGGGAGAGCCTAAACAGCTGCTACCCTTTGGGCGAAGCACCTTTGTGGAGCGGGCGGTGGATACCCTGTTGAATTCGGCGGTAGCTGAGGTTATCGTGGTAGTGGGGCACCAAGCGGAAGCAGTGGTTGAGAGGATTAGCTCCAAGCCTGTCAAGATAGTACGAAACCCGGACTACAGGCAGGGTATGATCACATCTATCATCGCTGGGCTTAGGCTGGTTGCTCCCGAAGCCAGGGCGGTAATGATTGCCTTCATCGACCAACCGCTATTAAATAGCCGGACCATAGATAATCTGATCAGGGGTTTCTTGAGTGAGGATAAAGGCATAGCTATCCCAACTTGCCAGGGCATCAGGGGACACCCTGTTATCTTTGCCACAAAATACATCCAGGAGCTGATGATAGTTAAGGGTGATATCGGCGGGCGTCAGATTATTGATTCCCATCCCGAAGACGTTCTTGAGGTAGATGTCGCCTCCGAGGGTATTATTGTAGATATTGATAACAGGGATGATTATCGACACTATCTTGGCTAACGGAGATTGACAAAGGGGTTATGTCGGTAGTAATATATCACCGGTTTATTACGGAAGAGCTATTCGTAGTCCAGCAGTGTGGGCGTTCTGGAATTTGGGCAAGGAAGCTACGTTGGTTTTCCCATGATTTGTAGACTAAGTTTCGGGAGTTCTTATAGTTAGCACGCGGTTAGGAAAGGAAAATTTTTTTGAAAAGCGGTATATTTTATACAATATAACCATCAACAATCAGTCATCAATCTGGATTTGTGTCCGACCAACCGATAACTAAATGAATGGAGGGGAAAATAATGAGAAAACGGCTTTTGTTGCTTCTTGCGGGCTTGCTGGTTCTGCTACCGGTGGGGGGTTGTGCGGATAAAGAAGAGTCGGCATCCATCGGGATGGCGGTGGAGTTTATGGATCATGCTGCCTGTGCCTATATCAGTCAGGATCAGGGGTGGTACGAAGATGAAGGGTTGCACCTGTCTTCATATGAGAGCTATGCAACTGGCATGGCATTGGCTGCGGCGCTGGCCCGTGATGATATTCAGGTTGCTTATCTATGTCTCGTTCCGGCGATAAATGTTTACGGCAACGCCGGTGTACCGATAAGAATTGTGGCCGGTACTCACAGGTACGGTTACGGTCTGGTGGTTGACCCGCATAGGATTAAGACAGTCGAGGACTTGGAGCAGGAAGGCATCCGCTTGGGATGCGTCAGAGAGGGCGGAGCAGTTGATGTGCTGATGCGAAAGGCAATAGATAAATACGACCTTGACGAAGCCAAAATAATGGCTAACGTTCAACGGATGAATCCTCAAAAGCTGGCCCTGGCGATTAAGATGGGGCAACTGGATGCTGCTTTTATGCCGGAGCAGTGGGCTACTATGGCTGAAGAGCTTGGCTTTGAAATGATGCTCATGAGTCAGGACATCTGGCCTGATATGGAGGGTAGTGTGCTGGTGGTTAAGCAAAGTCTTCTGGACGATAACCCGGATGTAGTTGAGAAGCTGGTACAAGTAACACAAAAGGCAACCGACTGGAGTAATGAGAACCCCGAGGAAGTAGCGGTGATCATGGCCCGGCAGTTAGGCGGCGTTGGCAGTAGTCTTCAGCCGGTTGAAGTAGCCGATGTGGTCGCTCAGCTGGAAATCACTCCTCAGGTGTTGCTGCGGTCTATGGAGAGACTTGACTATACCACCGACATTGATCCTGATGTAGTTCAGGAGACCATAGACTATTTAGTCGGACTGGGTTATATAAAAGACAGCTTTGACGCCATGGAGATCCTGGATCTAAGGTATCTCTATGAATAGACTGAGACAGATTAAACCAGGCTGGGGAATACTCCCCGTAGCGATATTCCTGGTGGTGTGGGAACTGGTTGCCCGGTTTAATCTGTCTCCGGGACAGTTCCTATTTCCGCCTTTCTCGGCAGTGGTGACAGAGTTCTATCATCTTGTCGTTAATGGAGTGCTGGGGAAAAATTTCCTGAGCAGTCTTAGCCGGGTGCTTATCGGTCTTTCTGCAGGGTCTACCGCCGGTATTGCCATGGGTATCTTGATGGGCTGGAAGGAGATCGCCAATAAGGCACTTAATCCAATATTCAGTCTGTTCTATCCTATACCTGCCCTCGGTTGGTTGCCGCTCTTGATGCTCTGGCTTGGTATCAACGAGGCTCTGCCCATCACTATTATATTCATTTGTAGTTTCTTCCCTGTCATGTATAATACAATAACCGGGGTCAAGAATGTAAACCAGGGTTACGTGAAGACGGCGCGGGCACTGGGAGCGTCGGACCGGCGGATTCTGACTACGGTGGTCATCCCCCTCGCCATTCCCAACATCTTCACTGGGTTGAGGCTTGAGGCCGGGATGGCCTGGAGAGTAATAATCGCCGCTGAGATGGTAGCTATACCTACCGGTATCGGCGCTTTAATGATGAAAGCCGAGAGCCTGATTCGTATAGATATTATTATCGTTTGTTTGATAGTATTAGCTGTG
>JAQTTS010000452.1 GCA_028710655.1 Dehalococcoidales bacterium | reverse complement strand
CAGCCTTCCAGCTCCCCTAGCATATATTCAATTTGTTCTAATTTTAACAAAGGGGTAATGTTCTTATCAAGTTGTTCCCCATCTAGGCTGTCGAATAGCAGCAATCTAGCGTCTTGTTCCTCCGTAGTCCTGAATAGTCATCGATGTAGCCGGATTCTTTTCTTATCCCAATTTGAAATCCAGGTGACCTAATTGATTAAATGTATAGTTTGCTTGACAAATAGAATAGGTTATCTTACAATTACCTGAGAAGTAAATTAGTTTGAGGTGCTATGGACAAACAGAAGTTACAGCGGTGCAGGCAAGTAATAACTGTCTTAGTGGCGATTCTTGTGGGTTGGTCTGTGGCGACCGAAACAATCGTTATTATACCGCTCATCGGGATCGCTGCTGGAATGATTACTCTCTACCTCCTCAAGAGACGGGTCAAAGAAGTAATGGCTGATGAGAGGAGCTACCTGATAAGCGAGAAAGCAGCCAGAACGGCACTGGCTATCTTTGCGCCGGCAGTGGTAGTGGTCGCTGTAGTATTAATCGTACTCGGCAACAGCATCTTGCCGGATTACAGGGAGGCAGGGACTGTTCTGGCCTATTCCGCTTGTGCTCTTATGGTCGCTTATCATATCGCTCATCTATACCATGAGAAGAAGCACTAGGAAAACCAGCATATGAAGAATAAGCTCAAAGTTTATCGCGCAATGTATGACCTTACGCAGGAAGCACTCGCCCAGAAGCTTCGCGTCACCAGACAAACGGTAATTTCCATTGAAAAAGGGCAGTACGATCCTTCGCTCCAGCTAGCTTTTAAAATCGCTAATCTGTTCGGCGTGAAGATTGAAGACGTTTTCATTTCCGAAGAAAATAGAGAAACGGGGAAGGTTTTATGAACGATTCCATAACGCTTGAAGGTATCCACAAACAGCTGGGAAAACGGGAGATACTGAAGGACATCAGTTTCGCTGTTGCCCAGGGCGATATTTTCGGCTATCTCGGCCCCAACGGCGCCGGGAAGACGACCACTATGAGGGTTATCCTGGGGCTGCTCCGGCCCGCATCAGGAAGAGCGCTGGTTCAAGGCAAAGACCTTGCCGAAGATACCGTAGCCAGAGGGAGGGTCGGTGTTCTGCTGGAGCGCGATGGTCTTTATGACCGCCTCTCTGCATATGAGAACCTGGACTATTACGCACAGCTCTATGGGGTAAAAGAAAGGCAGAGCAAGATAGAAAGACTGCTTGAGTTTGCCGGGCTCTCCGAGCGGAAGAAAGATAAGGTCGGTGAGTTTTCCAGAGGCATGAAGCGAAAGCTCGGACTGGCGAGGGCTATCATCCACGAGCCTGAGGTGCTTTTCCTGGACGAGCCATCAGCAGGGCTGGACCCGGAGGCGCAGAAGATGGTCAGAGACCTTTTACTCCAACTATCCCATGAAAAGAGAATGACCATCTTCCTGAACTCTCATGACCTCGACGAAGTACAGAGAACATGCTCGAAAGTGGCCATAATCCAGAGAGGCAGCATCAGGGTCTGCGATACGCTTGAAGACCTGACAAACAAATCGGATGCAACCACCGTTCAGATTACATTATCTGACAGTATTCATGCTGACAAGGCTCGCGGATTAATCGATACCCTTGATTACGCTGCCTATTTGGAGCAGAGAGAGCCAGCGACCATCATGGCGACGCTGTTAAAAGAAAGCAAGCCATCCGACCTGCTGACCTCGCTTATCAGCAGCGGGATAAAAGTAGAAGAGATAAAATCCGTAACGCAATCTCTTGAAGACATTTATCTGGAGATAACCCGCCAGGAGGCGAATAATGAGTAGGACAATAATTGTTGCCAGAAAAGAAATCAAGGAGATAATCAAGAACAGGACGACTTTACTCATGGGTCTGGCCTTTGCCGTGTTTTTCAGTTTAATGTATTCGCTGAACGTTGCCAAGGCTGAGGACGGCACTTCGCTTGATGGGGCTATTTTCTACCTGTCGCTATCCATTGCCATTTTCATGGCATATGTTTCCACGGGACAGATTTTCCTGATGGAGAAGCGAGGAGGAGTGATTGAGACGCTGATTTGTGCACCGGTAAGTCTCCGGCAGATATGGTTCGGCAAGACCATTGCCGGCGTCGTCCCTGCCTGGCTGGTATCCCTATTCGCTACACTATTATTGATGATAATGTCAGGTATACAGATGGGCACTGTCCCATTACCCGGATTAGCCGCCGTTATTCATGTGCTGGTAGCCGTTCCTATCTTTATCGCCGCCTTTATCGGACTGGTAGGTTTCGGTCAGCTTCTGCTGGGAATGCGCCAGAACGCGCTCCTGAATTTCCTGCTCTTTGTGCCGGCATTCGGGGCTCTCTATGGTTCCGGGTTTGCCGTTGCCCGCGGGCTGACCATTTCTTGGCCATATGTGTCTATTCTTTTAGGGGGGTCCCTGATATTGCTCGGCATTGCCGCCTACCTGACCCGGTATTTAAGCCGGGAGAGAATCGTTACCACTATCGCTTAGGTTGATCGTAGTATTCAGGAGGGTTCTGAAATGCAGGTCACTCTATATGAAGAAAGAATCTACTCGAAATGGAACATTCTCATCATGAGCGTGGTCATCCTGGCGCTGCTGGTTTCACTTATCTGGCAGCTGGTAGCCGG
>JAQTTS010000052.1:4454-10330 GCA_028710655.1 Dehalococcoidales bacterium | reverse complement strand
TCTCGAATTTGGCGATTCGTCGACATTCGAAATACTGGGATTACAGGGACACGTCCTGTTGGCGCACCCCAGCGGCCATTCCGCGGCCATCTCCAGCGCCATACGTTTAGCATGGCGACACTACGCCGTCTCATCTCTTTCTTCTTCGGTATACTCCTGCCACCCAGTTTGAACGCGTGGGAGGATGCCGCTGTCTCTGGTTATGGTAGGACTCTCACTCCAATGAGCAGAGTCCTACCATCCAGGGCAACCAACAGTGGCAATTCCTCGTCGGTTTGCCACCCCGTCATATGCGGACGGCTTCGCCGCCAGGCAGTCTGTCGGGTTTTACTACCTGCCCAAAGCTGACTCGTCTTTCTTCTTTATGCTTCGCGTGCCGTGATTGTGCTTGACGCCTTTGAAAGCTGCCTTGTATGCTTGCCGCTGTCGTTCCTTCTCAGCTTTTCTTCCCATGGTATTGAGACCCTCCTTCAAATATTGCTGTCCCACCAGGCTTGTGCCTGAAGAAAGCCACAAATAGGTGATGCAAACGGCCTGTCGCTAGGAAAGCGTTGTGCCTAGCATGTGTCCGGACAAGGCAATTGGGATAGACGAGTATTGGATGTCCGAAAACGGCGATGGCGCTGGTACCTGGCGAAAGTCCGTTCGCGACTTTAAGTGCCGTTAGTAAGCAGTAGCTGGCGGAACACTTCCCACGGATTCGTGTTCTGCGGCGCGCTCCGTCGAGATATGCTTTGGAGCGCACTGATTGCAGGCCAGCCATTTTCCGAGGTGAACTTATAATTCAGGAGCACTTGCTGAGGATGGAACGGGATTGTCCCGGGATTGCAGGTCATTGCCAGGCGCACCCCAAAGCCACTCACCCTGTGAAGCGGCATATTGTCAGGTTTCAGATGTGCCCAGGAGTTGTTCAATGGTAATGTGCCTTCGTGGCCGCTGAATATGGCCCGCACATCCCTTGGCGGAAGTGACCGTTTCTTTTTCCACCGCTGGCGCAGCGTTATCGGTGGCGGCCAAATCGCCCATCTCGTTGCAGTCAAAGCCGGATGAGAGAAGTATTCTCCTTCGTATGCAGCAGGACGTGAAGCTCGCTGAAAGCGGCAGCCGCAAGGGCCATTGTGCGCACGTTTTTCTAAGAACATAGTCATCACGCTCCTTATGAAAAACCGATAAAACAAAGCTAATGATTGCCAACGCAGGAAAACCCGGTTGTGCCGGAGATACCGCCAGCAGACGCCGACGGCCCATTGCACCCCGGTCGAAACATGCTATGGGCCACCCGTGTTTTAGACTGCTATTCTTGTAGCATACGCTGTAATCCATTGTCAAGGCGTGTCTTCAACCATGGGGCCCCTTTTGTCTGAGATATGTGAAAAAGGACCTTGACAATTCCGCATTGCCATGCTACCGTAGTAACATCTTATATGGTGGTTGGTTTGTCATCACCTCCGCGCGGCTCCGGCGTCATACCTGCTGCTAGGCCATCTGCACATTTCGGCCTGACTATTCTGGAAAGACGCTGGTATGAGCACTCATCGCATGAGGCCTCAACGCATGAGGCCTCATCAAAAGAGGGACACGAGAATCCGTCGGTGGTGGCGCGGAGCGCGCCGGAGAGGCTGCGGTTTCCAGGTGGGAAGCGAAACGTGTGATCGGCGGCATTCATTGGTCCCCGACTCTTGCTGCACCGGGTAATAAGGAACAGGCCTGACCGGCTTACCTTGTCCATAGATATTACAGGCATAGTTGGAACACAAGAACCATGTCCGAAATGAGCCTTGTCGTTGTCACGCCTGAAGGCGTCGTTTATGCCGGCACTGTTGATGCAGTCGTCGCTCCGGGCGCGGACGGGCAGTTAGGGATTCTGCCGTTCCACGCTCCTCTGGTCACGATGCTGAAACCGGGCGAACTGAGGATAAGGAAGGGTGGAGAGGAAACCCACCTGGCTGTTTTGGGTGGTTTTATAGAGGTCCTGCCAGGCAGTGTAACGGTCCTCGCTGATGCCGCCGAAAGGGCCGAAGATATTGATGTAGCTCGAGTCGAAGAGGCAAAACATCGGGCTGAAAAACTCCTGGCTGACAGACAAACCTCTGGAGTTGACAAGGCCAGGGCGGAGGCCGAGTTGGTTCGCTCGCTTGCCCGGCTGAACGTGGCGCGCAAAAAGAGAAAAAGGGAGACAGGGGTCGTTTAGAGTTTGGCAGACCGCAGTAGCATGAACTCGCCGCGATGACTGCAGGAGAGTCGACCATGGCGCTTGACTTCATGGAGACGTGCGGGCAGAGATCGGACGATGGGAAATCGAATTAAATAAGGCCGGCATTTAAAGACGATGTGTCAGCCGGGGACAAGCGGAGGTCAGAGAAGTGGCAAACAGATTAGAAGAATTGCGCGGAAGCCTGAACGCAGAACGGCGGCGGCTGAACGATGAACTAGCGTTGGCGCGGGATGGCTCGCCATATGATGACCAGGAGCCTTACGCTTCAAACAGGCGGGAGGACGCAGCTGCCGAAACCACGGAACAGGTGTTGCGCCGGGCTATTTCAAAACGTACCAGAGAGCAACTTGCCGAAGTGGAACGAGCGCTGCGAAAGCTGGACGAAGGGACCTACGGCCTTTGCGACGGCTGCGGCAAAAGAATTCCGCCTGGCCGGCTGCAGGCTATCCCCCAGACCACCATGTGCGTGGAATGCAAGAGCAAGCAGACTAAACCGTCTGGCAGAACAGCGAGGTAAGTAACGATGGCAGTCCGAGTAGTTGACAAAGAAACGGGAAAGTTGACCAGCGGCATGTATGCCGTCATGAAGAAGGGTGGACAGGTCTGGCTCTATACAGGCATCAAAACAGACCCCGAAGGCGGGTGGCAAGGCGCAGGTCTGCGCCTGGTGTTGGCGGCAGACCGCGTGACTGTCACCGCTGATGAGCCTGAAAAAGAGCTTAAGCGGGAGAGCTGAACACAGACTCAAAGGCTGAATGCCAGAAGTATTCATCAAGCCTCCTGAAGTTGTTCGCACATAAGGCGTTTGATCCTCGACGTGAATGCATTGAGCGGCGGGAATACTGAGTACGCTCTCCCCAGATGCGGGCGTTCAGCAGCTCTTTGGGCACGACAGTACTGCAACCGCGCAACTGGAGAAGCTCGCCGCTTCCCCCATGGCCGACGGGCACGGCGATCCAGTGCACGCGTGGCGTGAAAACCAGGCAGGCATGAAACAGACAACAAACATCTTGCTGGCGATTGACGTCGGCAACACCAGGACGACGTTAGGTTATTTCCAGAATGGACATTTGGTGTTCAGGCACCGTGTGGCTACGGCCATTCACAGAGACGCAGATGAATATGCAATGGAGTTGCTGGCAAAGCTGCGCCATGAGAACATACAGAGAACTGCCATTACTGCCGCCGTATTGTGTTGCGCCGTGCCTCCGCTAATCCATCAATGGAGCAGCGTTTGCCAGCGGTACTTGCGGGTTGATCCGATGGTGGTCAGAGCGGGCATAAGAACAGGCATTCGCATTATGGCTGATAACCCGTCAGAGGTTGCCGGTGATCGCATAGCGAATGCGGTGGCCGCGCTGCGGCTATACGGCGATCCGGTCATAGTCATCGACTTCGGCACAGCCACCGTATTTGACATCGTCTCTCACGGGTCGGGTTACATCGGCTGTGTCATAGCACCAGGCATAGAGTCCGCGGCGCAGGGCTTGTTCCGCAAAGCTGCCCAATTGCCTTACGTGGAGCTAACCTGGCCTGAAACAACGATCGGCAAAAGCACGGCAGCCGCGCTACAGTCCGGCATTGTGATGGGACACGCCGGCCTCGTGGAAGGGCTCGTGAAGAGAGTGCAGTCGGAATTGAAGAAAAAGGCTCTCGTCGTGGCAACCGGACAGCACTGCGAGCTGATAGCCCAGAAAACGCCGCTGATAAAAGCCGTTCAGCCAGACCTGACTCTGGCTGGCCTGCGCATGCTGCACGAGATGAATCATCGCTAAGGCTCGCCGCAAAGTCCAAACGAACAATGTGTTTTCGTACACCACCCATTTAACGATCAATATTCCTGAGTTGCTTATGCTACTAGGGTAACTGCTTACACCCAGACAATAATCGTGCCGGTGAGGGCTAAACAAGTATTGACAAAGGCCGATTGGAATGCTACGGTAGTAGCCGTTTGCGTAAAGCGAGTCGGTAGGCCAGGTCCACGAGTTGTTTCGCGCCTCGGAATTCAGACGAAAACAGCACCATGCCAAAGGAGTACAGATCGTGCTGCAAAAGGTGACCATAATCTATAACGACCCGTCCTGCAACGAATATTGCGACAAGGCGGAAGAAGAAGCCATCCTTGGCGTGCTCGACTCGGTTTCCTCTGTGAGAGTGGCACTAGAGGCGCTGCAGTGTGTTTGCACCGTGCTGCCGTTGAAACCGCCGCTTTCGTCGGTCCGGGGAGAGCTGGAACGCCTGCGTGCGGACGTGGCGTTCAACCTGTTTGAGGGTTTCGCAGGGTTGCCCTGCAGTGAAGCTGCTGTGGCCCGGATGATGGAGGAAATAGGGCTGTGCTTCACCGGCTCGTCAAGTTTTGCTCTGGCGTCCTGCGAGAACAAGGCGACTACCAAGCACTACCTGAGGTCCGCCGGGATTCCGACCGCCGACTGGAACATGCTCTGCCCTGACGACACCAGAGGCTTCAATCTGAAGTGGCCTTGCATAGTCAAACCCGTGGGAGAGCACGCCAGCCACGGGCTGTCGGAGCAAAGCGTGGTGACAGACATGGAGTCACTGAACGCGCAGGTGACTCAGGTGTGTCAATCATACGGTCAGCCGGCGCTGGTGGAGGAGTTTTTTGAAGGGCGAGAGTTTCGTGTTCTGCTGCTGGGAAATGGCGAGCCGAGGGCCTTCCCCATTGAGGAGGTGATATACCTCTTGCCTCCGGGGAAACCTCATTTGTTGACCTACTGCGCCAAATGGGTGCAGGGACACCCGTACTTCGTCGGAACGAAGGAAGAGTGCCCTGCCAACATAGAGCCACATCTGGCAAAGCAGCTCACAGACCTAGCAGTGAGGTCATTTCACGCCCTTTCGTGCCGAGGCTATGCCAGCGTGGATATGAGGCTGGACAAGAATGGACAGCCTGTGGTCATCGACGTCAACGCCAATCCGGACATCTCTTCATGCGGCGGCGCGAAGTGCCACATTGAGGCGGCTGGATGCGACTACGCCGCTTTGATAGGTGAAGTGCTGGGTCTGGCAGGAGAAGCATTTAATAACCAGGGCGGCGCCACCAGGAGAACTCTCCAGTTTCGTCGCGCCACATCAGTCACAGAGGCCGTTCCGTGGCAGCAAACAGGAAGTAAGACAAGGAGATACACGTGGGCAACAAAAAGGTAGAACGCAAGACAGGCGAGAAGGCCCGCAAGAAAAGCTCGGCCTATCTCCGTAAGGGCCCCAAGCAGACGCAAAAGGCCAGGTAGCGGACATGTTCGTCGATAGTCTGCCTGTTGCACAGGAGCGCATGATACAAACCCGAAGGCGGGAAGCCGACCCGGCACCAGTCGGGACATAGATGCATTCACAACATCACACAGAGGTCATGACATGGCTGGTCGTCCTTATGCGGCAGAAGAGCTTCTATCATTCGGTCGCTTGAGACGCGCGGTGACAAAGAGAGTGGTGGAAATGGCGGAATCGGCGCTCAATGCCGGCACGCCATTCGACCAGGCTAAACTGGCTGGACTGACGGCACAGGAATGGAAGGCCGCGAAAGAGGCCGCCAGATCGTCCCCCGCCGCCAGGCAGGCGGCGCACGAACATATGTTGCGCATAGTCGGGTCGATGGTGGATCAGAAGGTTAAGGACGAAAAAGGCGAACTGGAAGCCCTGGGTG
>JAQTTS010000052.1:0-4354 GCA_028710655.1 Dehalococcoidales bacterium | reverse complement strand
GCTCTTGGGCCGAGGCAATCGCACTCCAACTCTGAAATAGGTGAAGGCACTGGTCGCTCCTCCCGGCCGCCTCTTTGACAAGGCTCGTGGGTCGCGCCTTTGCCGTTCGACATCAATCGAAAACGGAGGCAAGTATGCGAGTCTACTGTGAGAAGTGCCAACAGATAGTTACGGTGCAACGGTATCAGCTAACGCGGGCACGTTGCCAAAAGACGGTTTTTCGTGCCACGTGTCCTGGGTGTGGTGACAGGATGCACATCGTGGAGAATCTCCGACGGACTCCTGGCGAAACACCGAACGAGAAAAGCGCAAACATACGAGAATAGGATCAACCAATGCGATTCGTAAACACCTTAAAATGGGAATACCTGACAGCAAAAAGGGGCGCTGCTGCCGTGACACCTCAGGAAATTCCTGAATGTCCGCACACGAACCTTGATTCCGTAACACATAATGGCCTGACGTGGGTCCATATCGAAAGGCCGTCGAAGCGAGACGCCGAGTACCTGGCACAATCATATCCGTTCTTCCATAAGCTCAATCTGGAGGACATACTCAGCCGCATCCAATCACCCAAGGTGGACGAATACGGCGAGCACATCTTCGTTGTGCTTCATTTCCCTGTTTTCAGCGACGGCTTTGGCCTGACGCTTGCCGGTGAAGTGGATTTTTTCGTCGGCAAGGACTTCCTGGTTACAGTGCATTGCAGCGGAAACCTGAAGGCGCTGTCCGAGATGTTCGCCAGATGTCGGGTCGAGACTGAAATCCGCGAGGCCCTTATGGAGTCCGGAGCGGGCAAGCTGTTCTATAGCGTCGTCGATTCGCTGGTGGACCGCTGCTTTCCCATTGTCGATCAGGTGATCAGCAATATCGAGAGGCTTGAAGGGGCCGTGTTTCGGACTCCTGTGCCACAGACCGTACGAGAAATCATGCTCGCGCGCAGGGACACGTTGTTATTACAGAGAATGATGTGGCCTGACAGCGAGGTCGTGAAGGTCTTGAAAGAGGCACGCTGGCCTTTCCTCGGTGAGGGAAGTGACGTCTACTTTAGCGACATAGGCGACCATCTGAACCGTATGCTGAGCTCACTCGATGAATATGAGGAGGTGGCCGAAGGGCTGAGTGATGCAGGCAACTGGCTGACATCTCACCGCATGCAGGAAACGGTGCGCGTGCTGACCATCTTCATGGCCATAATAATGCCGCTCACGCTGGTTACAGGCATATACGGGATGAACATCAAGCTGCCCTTTGGGAACGCCGAAGGGGGCAGCTGGGTCGGGCTAGGCATGCTGTTGGGATTTATGTCGCTGACGGCTGTCTGCATATTGTTCTTTTTCCGTCGCAAACGGTGGCTGTAAATATGCGCCGCCTTGAATATATCGGGCTTCCTGATGCGCCCACAGACTGACTTGGGATACGGGCGATCGTAATCCGTGGCGCATGAAGCTCGGAACAACGATGGGAAGACAAAAGATGAGGAACAGGGATGAAAGCAACGTAATCTTACAGGTCACGAATGGACTAAAGGAGATGAGGATGAAACCAACGCAACAGCAAATAGACGAGCAAATAGACGACCTTATCAAAGGCCAACAACCACTGCCCACATGGTTGACCCGTGTGAGCTACTTCCTAAACTTGAAGGGTTATCGACATCGGTTGCCGGCCGGTCTGACCACGGTGGGTGGTTTTCTCTACCTCCAGGGTTATCAACACCCGTTACCGGCCGGTTTGACCACCGTAGGCGGGGAACTCAGGCTCGAGGGTTATGAATACCAGCTACCTCCAGGTCTGACCACCGTGGGCGGCAACCTCTACCTTCAAGGCTATCGACGGCCGTTGCCAGCCGGTTTGACTATCGTGGGCGGCGGCATCATTGATCTTCAGGACTATCAGCAACCGCTGCCAGCGAATTTGAAAAGCGTGGGGCGTCATCTCGACTTGAAGGGTTACCAACACCCACTACCGGACGGATTGACCAGTGTGGGTGGCTACCTCTGTCTTGAGGGCTATCAGCATCCACTACCAGCCGGACTGACCACCGTGGGCGGTGCCCTCTACCTTAAAGGTTATGAGCATCGGCTGCCGGCCGGATTGTCCGCCGGCAGGATTGAAAAGGGGGAATGACCACAGGCGCGACGGGGTGCAAGCTGGCAGGTCATCACGTTGCAGCTTGGATGCGCGGGCTGGATACCAAGGAAAGCCTAGCCGAAGCGGATGCCTGGTCAACATGAAGTGAGATGAATGGTCGTGTTGCGAACAACAGGAACACTGGAGGTTCATATGAATGATTAATTGGGCTTCTTTCTGCGAACGACCAAATACCTACGCATAGAGGAGATTGCACTGTTACCAACTCTCACACGGTTTGTGACGTCAGTCGGAAAGCCGTGTGACCTTGTATTGCCGGTACCATCGGAGGAGCGTCCATGTCCAACTGGTTTAACTCGTTGGCCCTCGTTTTCGTGCCCTTGTTCATATCTGTTGATGCTATAGGCACCTTGCCTTTCGTCGTATCCATGAGCGAAGGGATGAGCCGTCCGGCGCGGTTTCGGATGATCAACCTGGCAACCGCGACGGCGGGCATCGTCGGCGTGGTTTTTTGTTCCTGGGCGATTTGGTACTACGCGCAAAGCGTATTTCCACAGGCTCTTTTGCTATCGCCGGAGGAATAATCCTTATGGCTCTTTCGATCAGGCATATGATGACCGGCCAGTTCGTTAGCCACGTTGCTGTTACTCCAGACCGAATTTTCCTCGTACGTGGTCTTACTCGGGTTCGCGCTGAACATTCTTGTGGTGTGGGTCTCATTCATGGCCAGCGGCTGGATTTTGGGGTTCTTGGTACAAGGCGGGATCAAGGCGCTTTCCAAGGTATCTAACCTTTTGTTGGCGGCCATTGCCGTAAGCATGATCATTCGTGGTCTATACGTGATCGGGATGCTGGAAACGGTGTGTTAAAGTATCGCGTCTCCGGATCAGTGCCGTCCCCAGTTGGAGTCCCATCTCTGTCGGAACGCTTCCGCCAGCCAGCGAGAAACAAGTTCGTGTTGATAGACGTGTTAGATGGAGTCTAACAACATAGTGTTTCATTACGAATGTAGAAGCTATGGGCGAGATTGCTGTGCGCGCCATCCTTGGCCTATTGACTGCTATGCCACCAAGTGGTAGCCTTGGCCCACTACAAAGCAGGAGAAAACGATGCAGGCCTATTGCATGAAGTGCAAAGCCCAGGTTGAGGTCAAGAATCCCAAGGCGGTCACCCTGAAGAATGGGCGCGCGGCGACACAGGGAACCTGCAGCGCTTGTAGCACCAAGGTGTTCAAGATGGGGAAGGCCGCGAAGTAGGTATTACCTTAAGGGGATCGCTAGCTTCCTGAAGAACTGGGCAGGTTATTCCGGCTCAGGCTTTTTTGCATGCCTGGGCCCGATGTACGGGTATAGCGTGAACAGCGGGTTGGACCAGAACTCATCGCCAGCCTGCTTGCCCAGCTCGGTCAGCCGGTAGTACGTGCGGCTCGGCGCCGGCGGATAGTTGTCCTGTATGGACGACGCCTCGGTATCTCCGGTCTCCTCTACCCATCCCAGCCTCTTCAGCACGCCGAAGTACATCAGGAACGAATGGTAGCGCATGTGCGTGAATTTCCGGGATACCCGTTTCAGCTCCCGCTGGTAGATTTTCTCGGCATCTTCTTCCGTGACATCGCCTCCGCTCACCACCAGCTTGCTAATGATCCTCTCAGACCGCTCTCTGGCCGTAGCGCGAGCCAGGGCTTCCTTGTATTCGTAGTTGATGTCCGACTGGGTTGCACCCCGCTCCGGGTCGATGGACGTTGATCCTTCCGGCCCTTTGCCCAGCAGGTACTCACGGATGAACCAGCCGCAGCCGAAGGGCCTGAGGAAGCCGCCCCTGGCCGGCCTGAGGTCCATCACCATACGGCTTCCTTCGTCAGCTCATCGAACTTGCCCTGAGAGGTGGCCTCCACCACCTGTGCCGCTATCCGCGTCATCTCCGAGGCATGATTCTCCTCCAGGTCCTCGGCGCCGGAGAGATGGTGGGCCAGCTCGTGTATCACCGTGTCCACGGAAGAGCGCCCCCGCTCCAGCTGGTCGGAGGCGATGAATATCTCCTCAGTGACGCGAGAGTACATCCCCGCGGTCCTTACCCTGTCGGAAGCCGGAGGTATGATGGCGGCATGCACGCCTCCAACTTTCCTGCCGGACGCCACCTCTTCGGCGATGGCCCGCGCCAGCTTCAGATGAGCGCGCTGCCGCGGCGACAATCTCTCCTCCGGTATCACCCGTGCCTCTCTGAGCCTCTCCTGAGAGGCCTTCACCAGGTCGGAATCGGT
>JAQTTS010000451.1 GCA_028710655.1 Dehalococcoidales bacterium | reverse complement strand
CAGATCGGAAAGGCGGGTGAGTGATGCAGCCAGATCACGATGAATGTATGATCTGTGGTGCATGGATGTAGACTGAGGCCAGCATGACAGGAGGAGAGGGATGAATTTTATAGATCTGGTGATGGACAACGGCGAACTGGTGAGAGTCGAGATTCCCGACGAGCATTTCGATGACGTGATGGATGACATTGAGAATACCATGAAGCGCAGGGATTGGTGGCCATCATCATATGACGGAGTGAAGGCAACCTACCTTGGAAACATACTCAACTGCGTAAACATGGGCAGGGTTGTCGGAAGGATGTAGACTGAGGGCCGCATGAGCCACTCAAAAGAATACACACTCACCCTCGATGATATTGAGCATATCTACAGCAAATATGTACTCAAGAAAAGGGCAAGAGTTATCCAGACAGCGAACGGGCCAAGGGTGCGCCAGCTTCAAAAATGGGAGATAAGACAACGAGCCAGCTCATGGATGAGTTATTTCATGAGATCAAGAAGGCGGTAGCATGAGCCCGAGGCAGGCGTGATGATGGAGCACTTGCAGACAGGACAGCATTACCTGCGGCATCGGGGCCGCCCTCGGTTCAAACCTTTTCGGCAAGCACTAGCCGTTCCACCACTCACTAAGCCCTGCCGCTAGGCCGAGCGCCAGAAGCGGCAGGGCCAGTTCATACCTTCCCGATATCAGCCCCGCCAGAAACATCAGCCCAAAGAGACCGACCGCTATCTTCATACTACGCCGCCAGATTTATGACGAGCATATCGTCTTCTTCGAGGAGCTTGTACCGTTTGGTTTTTTCCGTGGACAGCTTGAACTTTTTGAAAAAAGGGGGAGCCGTTATTACGAGATTGCTCTTGCCCGAGGTTATCTTGAAAACATCCTTCGGCCTGCTCCGATCGTTCGTGAGCTTGATGCCGATCTTCCTGGTATCGGGATCGAAGTAGAGACTCGCATACCTGTACTTCTTGATCCCGTACTGCTCCTCAGCAGCCTTCGTAAAAGCAATCGTGCCCTTCTTCCAGATACTCACCTCGGGCGTGTCCGCCCGATCCCGAAGCATGTCTGACCTTTCAAATTTAACCCAATTCATAAACGTAGCCTCCTATAGTGTAATCCTTTCGGTTGTTTCTGCAAATTACATTATAGTCGGCTGGTTTGAAATGTCAATACACAACTTGTAAAATGGTTAAGAGGTACTCCGGTTCGATAGATTGTTCACCCCGACCCTACTACCCATCATTCTGCTAGTTGTGCGACGCTTTTCAGAGATGGGAGGGTGCTTTTTGATCCACCTCTTAACCTGGGACTTCTCCGGCTTGTCGGGATTGATTCCGGTAATGCCTTTTTTCACGACGCACTCGACGATCAGCATTCTGCGGGTGTAGCAGGTGGAGCGGTCCTTTGCGGACTTCTGGATCTTGCGCTGCTGTTTTATCATAATCATGTCGCGATCGCGGGTCTCCTTCGTGTCCCGACCCTTGCGCTTCTCGACGGATTCGCCGATGAACTTCCGGTTCTTGCAGATCTCGTCGTCAGGATACCACGCGCCGTTCCTGATGGAGCCCCGTTCGAGCGGACACATGGGCGCGGAGCATTTGCCGTAGCGCGGGCATGTCATATCAGCACCTCTCCTCTCTTGACATCGAACCACTTCTCCTGCGTCGCCTTCACCTTCTCCGGCTTCGCCTCCGAGCCGAGCGCCTTTCTCAGCCGCTCGATCTTCCGGTCGGTCATCGGGAAGTGCCAGCCCGTATTCCTGAAGGCTTCCAGAAATGCCAGCGCCTCCATCTTCTCGCGCTTGCTCATGTGATCGAGCCGCTTCGTCACCTGCCAAGTTTTGAAGAACTCAGATTTCGTCATTCTTCTTCTCCTTCTTCCGCTGCTTCTTCTCCGGCACATAGATCCACATGCCGCGCCGCATCATTTGACAGACTTGGCTCGCCTGCATGCACATGACGAACGCGGCAGGCATCCGGTTTCCCCAGCTCATTACAACGGCCTTCTTCGCTTCTGCCGCCGCCATAAGCTGCTCCAGCGTCTCGATCTTATAACCCTTCATTCTTCCTCCCCTCCCAATTCCGTCAGCTTCTCCAGTTCGCCGAACTGCCGGTAGTCGGTCCTGGGAGCCAGCTTGCTGGTTTTCCTGTTCAGCCGCTCCAGGAAGCCGCCGCAGCTCTCTACCGGAGAGCCGAAGAGTTTCTTACTGAAGTTTCCTTGTCCACACACCTCAGCCCTGAACAGTTTCGGGTCGTACTCAACCCACACATGGTACAGGTAGTCCCCATCCCTCTTGTATCTCGTAATGCACGCGGCGATGTTCATTCTCCTGAAGTGCTCGAACCAGGACTTCGCGATCTCGTAAGGACACTTGGTCGATGTGAAAAGGTAATAGGTGAACAGTTTCATGAGTCACCTCGTAAAAAAATAACGCTGCATGACCTACTGGCGCAAGGCGATGCAGCGTCTAAAAAGGAGGTTTCTCCATGACTGGAAAAACTGGGGAGTATTCTATCAGAAATCCGCATGGATGTCAACCTCCTACTTGGCTAATTGTCTCTGCTGGTCGGAATAAGTGACGGCGACGGCCAAGGCGGACCACTCGTGGGACCTGATCCCGTAGAGCTTGCCCGGGTTCTTCTTGGTCCCTT
>JAQTTS010000450.1 GCA_028710655.1 Dehalococcoidales bacterium | reverse complement strand
ATCCCAGGATACTCCAGCACGTCTTTGACCTCGTAAGCGGCGCTGCCGTCTTTCCAGAAGAGCTTTAAGAGCCGGCTTTGGCTGTTGGATTTTGGCTGGGTTTCCAGGGTCAGCAGCTCGTCTCCGGGGACGTACTTGAGGACCTCCAGGACCGTCTTGAGGGGCAGCAGAAACGCGGCTTCCCGGGCTTCCGGCAGGTCGATGGAGACCGTGGTTTCCAGATCGCTTCCGGTCATTTGACCGTGCTCTAGGCAGACATGGGTAAGAAGCGGAAGAGTCGGTTTCCTGGGTACTACCGGCTGGAGCAGGGACAGGTTCTTTCGGAGTTTTTCGACTTTGATTATCATCTATATCACCTCCTTTTGGCCGCTTATTTACCGCCGGGAGGCCAGGCCTGGCGGCTGCTTAATGGTTTTCCAACGGTTAACCAGTGGTTTTGCAATGGCTTAAGAAAGACTAAAAGATTACATTCTTGTCTTTTTCAGGACAAAAAGGGGAACTCTTGTGACACTTTGTCACACCTGACAAAAACGGCTTAAATCAGCGGAATACTTGGCAGGTACGTGTCGGTCAAGTATCAGAACATGGCTTGCTGATTGGTTGATTTGGCCGGCGCAGCCGGCCTGCTTACCGTTGTGGCCGCGGGCGCTGGTGCTGGCGGGGCCGGTACCTCCGCTTTAGGGTACCGCGGGCTGGTCTGCCATCTTCGCCGGGCCTCTTCCAGGAATTCATTGACTGGCGTTCCCAGGATAGTCCGCAGGTCATCTTCGGCTTCTATGGGAATCGGCTGGAAGAGGATGGGGTCGCAGTCAGTCTGCTGCATGGCGACCCGGACCGCCTTGTCCCTGAGCGTAATCACAACCTTGGTCTCTTCACTCATCGCCTTAACCTCCTTTGTTTAGCTTATTTTTAGCCAGGTCTTCGATCACTTCGGGAGTGGCGAAGACCGGCTGCAGCGTTCCCAGGTCCATGTCCAGATAAAGCTGTATCCACGGACACGCACCGGCAATCAATCTCCTGACGACCTCGACCACCAGGGCGGCCATACTCAGATTAATTGTCGGTCCCTGTGCGGGGATATCGGCACAGCCGGGCTCCTGCGGCTGTTCCCGGAGCAGCTCCGGCCTCTGCCGGGTGGGCAAAGGCAGATAGTAAAATCGATCCCCCTTTTCTTCCCTCCTATATGCGGGCGCTCCGTCCCGGTTGCCGATCAGGACCTGGCCGCTATTTTCAGCATTCCCGGCATCCACCCACCAGGCCGGATCGCTGTTATAGGAAGCAGTAAATTTTTTGGCGATATCCCGGCGGGCGGGTCCGTTATCCACGCAACCGATCACCAGAGAATCGGATTTTAGTGGAGCCATACCGATTGGCAAGACGCTGTAAGCCACGGCCCGGTTGTATTTCCGGGAGAGCCGTTTCGCTAGGACTTCACTCTTTATCTGCCCGATCTCATCCCGGAAGAAATTCTGGCGCACCAGGTTTCTTTCCTCTACCCGGTCAAAGTCGATCAGTGCCAGCTGCGCCTGTGCCGGCAGGATCCGACAGAGGCCTTCCGCGGCATAACCGCCCGTCCCGCCGCAGCCTACCAAGACTACAGTATATCGATAGCGGGTAAAATCATTGCTGAGGTAATACGTCATGATTCAAATACTTCTCCCAGTTCCAGCTTCTGATAATAGCCGTACATGGCCAGGCGCAGCCTGACATCCGGCTCCGGCTTATTCAGATGACCGACTATCAAAGAAAGCCGGAATCCCTGTTCATCCTCATCATCCGTAGTACTGCTGACTGCCGCCATGTCCGGATGGCTGTGAATGTCCATCACCGTCTTCTCCAGCACCTGGTATTTGACATCTCCCGGCTGACGCATTTGAAGCGGCATCCGAAGGCGGTACCCGTCCTCCCAGGTGACGGCCAAATAGCACTCCCGGACTGCATTGTCATAGAGGATTGAGAGGGCCAGCTCATAAAGGCGCCCGGGTATCTTGCCGTGAGGCAAGAGGATAAACTCCCGTTGCGGCGCCAGCCCCCTTACCAGTCCGGGGGCAATACAAATCCGGGCTGCCAGCAAAGGCGAGCTGGCCTCCAGGAAGAGACCGTTTTCTGCCAGTACGTAATCATAAATAAAACCTGGCTCCCCTTCTAACCCGTTTTGGGTGTGAATTAAATAGCCGGCAGGCTTCTTCATTTGAGCAAATCTCCTATCGTCCCGATTTTCACCAGGTCATTTAAGGGGTATCTCTTGTGTCCGTCGATCTCTTCCCATAGCCGCAGCAGATTATCGGGATATTTCTGAGAGCGACCGTTGGTATTAGCCGCCAGGGTAAAGAAGGAATTGAAGAAATCCTCCGGAATCTTTTCTACCTTCTGGGGATAACGATGGGTTCCCGGGCAGGTCGCCCCGTTCTGGTAGACGTTAAATAAGGGCGCATGGTAGATAAATTCTCCGGTCGCTTGCGGACGTTTCTTGACCGCAAAAACCGCCGGAGCCCGTCCGGCTGTACAGAGAAAGATCAGTCCCGGCAGCGGCAACCTGAAGCGCCGGGCCGGCTGGAACGGCTCCTCCTGGAGGGCCACCGTCCAGACCTTCGGCGGCCGCCACAGGGCAATCTGTACCCCTTGCTTGCTCTGTTTCCACCACAAGGTTTCCCGG
>JAQTTS010000449.1 GCA_028710655.1 Dehalococcoidales bacterium | reverse complement strand
TTCAATGTTTCCCCCGTGCGCGGATGTCCCGGGTTCGGTCTGGATAACCACTCGTCCCGAATGGGAATAATCCATGCCGTTATAACTGCCTTTGCGGCCCGAGAGAGTCAGATCCCCCGCTGCAACCATTGTAGGGGGATATCCTGGTTGTATTGTAAGCGCGCCTCCCGTTGCGGCCTGATTATGTTTTACGGTAAGTAGTACCGATCCTATGTTGGCAAAAATGCTTAGCCCCGTATAACCGGACCAACTGGGTTGCGTTACAGGTCCCAACAGAAGAAGCTCGTGGGAAGTATTAAGATAAATTTGGGCAGTTTTATCAGATACGTTGGTTAGATTTATCATCGGACTATCGCCCGAGTTTTTGTCGAGCGTTATGTTGCCCGAAAAAAGAAACGGATTCCCCATAGTGATGGAATTCGTTCCGTCTGTTATGGAGTCAGTAAGATATAGCTTTCTCCATCTGACTGTATGGGTTGCGTCCCGGTAATAACCGAGGTCGAATGAGGCGTCATTCATCGGAACGACTGCTGGCCCGACACCGCCACCTCCTACCGGATCCAAGATTATGTTGCTTGTCGAGCGAAACCTTATGCCGCGCTCGGCTCCAGTAGTTCCCGCAAAGTTGAAGTTAGCCTCGTTTACGGTCAGCATGTAGGTATCCGCACCGAAACTTCCGTTATGGAGAGAGAAAAAGTATGCTTCTGCCCTGAGATACATATTTTGGCTGCTATCGCAGAGCTGAATTAGGTTGGTATAGAAACCGCCAAAATAATTGGTTGAATGGATAATCCCTGTAGTATCAATGACAAGTTCTGTCGTTTTCACCGGAAACTGTATGTCGAAGGCAAGAATACCGGAATTGCTCCTCGTTACCTGATAGGCATGATTGGTATATCCGTCGTAGGCGTAGTTTACAGACCATGTCGCGCCCTCACCGCCCCAGTCTCTGACATAATGAGTCAAGGTTGGAGGATAGTAAGCGCCCGATTCTCCCAGATTGACGTTTCCCTGGGAAGCAGTAAACGTAACATATCTTCCTCCAATATCAAGGTAATCTCCTCCCTGAAGCCCAAGTATCAGGTGGCTACCATTCTGCGAAAAGGCGAAGTATTTACTTCCCGTAGAGCCCCTTGACCCAAGGTGGATATTCACGGCGTTACTACCCATGAGGTTAAGATAAGTGTTTCCGGCAAGCCACATATCATTCAAAGAACCGGATTCGCTATAGACTTGCAACCCTTCTATATTGATACCCCTTGAGACACCATCGGTCTTTATATGGCCATATGGGCTTCCGCCCCCGTCAAATCCTATCTTTATATACTGATCTGACGGGGTAGAGCCGTCCCATGTGGCGTGTCTCCATACGGCAAGATCTTTACCGCTATCAGGCTGATTGAGGCGTGCTCCTGAGTTAAACAGGCTTATATCAGCATCCTGGGTAGAATTCTCGCCGTGCAGACGAAGCCACCGGGCGTCTCCTGTCGCCGCGCTTAAACCTGTCCGGTAATAATCCAGCCCGCTTATGGAGCGCCTGTAAGGCATCTTATCTATCCTTTAATAGCGCGTAGGTGTAACTAGCCACGTTATCCCAGACGAACTTCGGCTCATCGCTTCCATTGGGCCACTTGATGATCCAGGAACTGTCAAAATTGCCTGGCGTAGCATACTCGATCTTGAATATGCGCCACTTTGCGCTTGCGGTAGTAGCACCGCGCGGCGCATCCCCGAACCATTCGTGGTTACCGTCCGTGTTATATGCCTGGTTCATATTGGGCATTGAAGAAAATAAATTTGATGCCATAAAATCTGTCTCCTATTTCTCTTTCCTGAACTTCTCAATATCCGCAGCTGTTGGGTCATCGGGCTCCAGCATCCTCATTATCTCCCTGTATCTGGCCCTGTCTTTCTCCGTCCGCTTGTCCCAGTTCATATGCTTGCGAACCGCTCCCGGACACATAGCAGGATGATCCATTTCAAACTTCGTCGGCATTCCGTCAATGATCCGCGCTTTTAACGCTTCCGCTTCTTTTAGAAGCTCGTCTTTAGTCTTGCCGTATACCCTTGGCGCCTTGCCGTCTTCAAGAGCCTGGTCGATCCTCGCTATCTGCCTCTTAATGGCCTGGGTATCGACAGAGGCCGATGTGCCCTTGCCGTATTCCCCGGATTCCGCATCTCTCAAAGCCGTCTCAAGCTCTCTTTTTTCATCAAGCAAGCTCTCCCGCTCGCTTGGTGATAATATCTGCTTCCCTTTTCCTCTGGTCATGTCTCTTCCTCCTTGTTTTTCAATTACCAATTCAGTAGATATTAGTAATTGATTAGTAATTGGCGAGGCGAGAAAGAGATCGACCAAGCCCGCCGCACCAATTACTGTTAAGCTACATTGCAGTTGTCCTGGCTACCTCGTTAAGGTTCGTACCGTCGCTTACGAAAGTAACGGTAAAAACCTTACCGCTTGTGGCACCCGTGGCGAGTGTGCCCGTAACCTTGAAATTCCCGCTGAAGGTAAGGGTGTAGCTACTCGTTCCGCTTGTCGTGATAACTACGCTCACCCGTTGCCCTGCCGCCAGGTTGGTAGCATTTATCGTCTCGCTCTCAGCAGGAGTCAGGGTAAAGACATCTCCCAACGTGCAGTTAAGCGTAACTGTAGCACC
>JAQTTS010000448.1 GCA_028710655.1 Dehalococcoidales bacterium | reverse complement strand
TAACAGCTTTATTTAACGGCAGTATCGCCGGATTGGCTGCCAGTGGACTATATTCAGCTGGTTCCACCCTGAAAGAAGGCGCGACCGCAGATAAGAAAGACCCCTTACACGAAGGAGATTAGCATGAAACTGACTAGGAACCTGGCGATAGCCCTGGAAACCGTGGGATGCTGCATTACACTTACCGGCATTCTTACCGAATGGGCTACCGGTGCCGAATATGGATACGCCATCATCACCGGCGGGGCGCTGCTGGTTACCTTTGGCAGCATGATTTTTGCCAAATGCGTCAAGCGCAAATGGCATGACGAAGATGAGACCAAGGAGAAGCAATGAGCTTGTTGCTAAGAGGAGTCGCAAGGATCTCACAGCTTGAAATCGATGCCGATAAGGACTGGCAGGCCAGGGAAATAACCAACCTGAAGACCATCGCCGGGGCAATGAGTCACGGCGACATCGCTTTCCGTGGGGCTGATGTTCTTGAAAGACTCGTAGCGGATGCGGGTAAAGGATACAACTTCCTGCGAAGCCGTGGTCCAGGTCTGTCTCCCGTCTGGCAGGATATCGAGAGTCTAATCCAATTTATGACAGGGGCAGTAAACCGGGCGGCGGCTTTTGATTTATCGATTCCCTCACCGGCGGTATCGCAGCTGACGCAGCAGGCTTCAAATCCACCAGGAAGAGTCGCCACGAGCGTCCTTTCTCCGCCCGAACCAGAAGTAACGGTAGACCTTTTGACTGGCCCCGGTGGTGCTGTGACTTCATCCCCGACTTTGGACGTCCCGACTCCTGGGGTATCGAGACAAGTGGCAATTGGTTCGCCGGTCGGCAGTACCGTAGCCGACGACGGCGGAGTCCAGACCGATGAGACAGTACAGGCGAATAATGATACCGCCAATGATATGACATTACTGCCGCCAGTACCGGCCGTAAACGATGCCTACTACTTCGGACGCTCGTCTCTCTGGGACTGGCTCGAGCTCAGGATGGGCACTGCCGGCAACGGTATCTGGGACATCGCTTGGGAATACTGGAACGGGGCTTGGGTTTCTCTTGCCGACGTCGTTGACAATACGAGCGGATTCAGGGTCACGGGGACGAGGCTGGTGACTTTCACCAGGCCGTTGGACTGGTTGCAGACAACAATTGGCGGCATAGCCAACCTGTACTGGATTCGGGCAAGGGTATCGGCTTATACCTCTATTGTTACCCAGCCAAAAGGAACCAGAGCCTTCACCTGGATTTAGTACTGAGGAGCAAAAGATGAATCTGAGCGAAGAAACCAGATATGAGCAATTAAGAAAGCTGGGACAGGAGTTGCATATCCCAATCTCTGAGACCTTCTGGGAGCTTGAGGTCAGGGACAAAGACGGGAAAGTCATCCAACACCTGAAACAGCGCAGTCATAGCTGGGTAAGGAATGCCTATAACCACATGTTCTGCCAGCTCGCCGGCAAGAACGCCAACTACGGGACATTCGGTCCTGGTTATCTGAATGTAAAGGATACCGGAGGCACGTTGAGGCAAGCTGTTGCTCCTATTGGTCAAAGTGATACTGATATTGACGGAACCTCCTACGGCTACCGAGGCCCGGCAGGTAATGATACCTGGGGCATCCAGGTAGGCTCCGGTACTAATCCCGAAAGCTTCGAGGACTACATGCTCCAGACCAAGATTGCCAATGGGGTAGGTGCCGGTCAACTCAGCTACATCGAGCAGGACCCGCACGTCATCGCTTACAACGCAGGAACGAGAGTGCTCTCCAATACGATGGTGAGATATTTCAACAACAATAGCGGTGGCGATGTCGCCGTTAATGAAGTTGCCCTGGTAGTGAACCAGCCACAGGGTGGTCCGGTCTACGGCAAATGGGTGCAGGCACGCGATAAATTGGCCTCCACCGTAACCGTGCCGAATACGGGCCAACTCAAGGTGACCTATACGGTGCAACTAACATATCCAGCATAGGAGTGAATGAAATGTTATCGGAAGAAGAAAAGCTATACGAAGAAATCAGAAAATTAGGGCAAAGGCTGCATATCCCTATTCCCGAAGCTTCCTGGGAATTTGAGGTCAGTGACAAACACGGCAAACTGCTTCAGAGGCACAGGCAAAGATGCCATAGCTGGACGAGGAATGCCTACAACGCACTGTTTACCCATCTGGCAGGAAAAGATGCGGACAATTCAGCTTTCGGCGCTGGCTTACTCTCTCTAAAAGATACCTCTGGTGTAGTGAAATACGGCAACTATCCGTTTACCTACGGACAGGACAGCGTTGATAATGCATCGACACCGGGCTATCGAGCGGCGGCTGCCGTAGACGACAAAGGAATTCTTGTCGGTAGCGGTACCAATCCTGAAAGCTTTGAGGATTATGCACTCCAGGCGCAGATTCATAATGGCACCGGTGTGGGACAGATGAGCCACGTCCAGAGCGAACCCCATGATGTGAGCTACGATGCGCCGACAAGAGTATTACGCAATCAACTGGTTCGCTATTTCAACAATAACAGCGGTGGGGACATAGATGTTAATGAGGTCGTCCTCGCCAGTTCGGTGCAGCAGCCAGGGGCTTATCCCAGGTTCATTATGTCCCGTGACAAGCTAGCCTCTACCGTTACCGTGCCGAATACAGGTCAGCTCAAGGTAACTTAT
>JAQTTS010000447.1 GCA_028710655.1 Dehalococcoidales bacterium | reverse complement strand
ACATATCGTCCTCGGGGTTCAGCAGATAGATGAACCCGTAGCCCTGGAGGATTTGGGTATCGACGGGAGAGAAAGTCGGACTGCTGGCAACGTCAATCCAGGCGCTAGAGAAGAAGGAGTAGTATTGTAAGATTCCATCATCAGAGATACGCAAGAGGTAGTCGGTCGGTGGGTCGCCGATATTGTAGACGCCCTGCAAGGCCAGGACTTTGGTTGACTCTTCCCTTGGTTCCCCCAAGTTGACAGAGCCGGGCCGTTTGGAGAGTACCCCGTTTTGGGAGTAGAGGACGTTTTGGGCCTCTGCCAGTTCGGTGTTCTTGATGGTCGTCGGGTGGGTGAGTTGGTTTAGGCCAAGAGGAAAACCCCGTGTGCCCGTCGTCTTTATTTTCGGATCCTTTCTTCGTTTGCTATATATCCGCATTTAATACCTCCTTCAGTTTCGCTCTAAAACTACCATCTAATATCTCCACTTCTTTTAGACGAATGACGTTGTATCCGCACTTCCTCAGATATGCATTCTCTGATTTATCTCTTTTGATGTTAGGCTCACGTGAGTGCCAGTACTCTCCATCCGCTTCAATGACCAGCTTGTGCGATGGAACATAGGCGTCTACAATGAATTTGCCATTGATGGGTTGCTGTTTATCAAATTTGATTTTTTGTACCGCAAGAAAAGAGTAGAGTTCTTTCTCGATATTGGTTGGTCGAGATCGAAAAACCGTCGCCATAGACCGTCTACGTTTTCTTTGTGTCTCTATCGAAGGAGAAGGCCGTTTCTTCCCTTCCCAAGGTGCAGTGATGCGACCATCATCGGCTCTAGTAAGGCCCTTATTCCATGGCGTTCTGCCCTTCATTCTAATACTCGTCTCACGCTTTTGCTTTATCGTTAGCTTTCTACCTTTCTTGAACCGGTTGCCAAAGTTCTCGTGGGCAATTCTCTTGTACACGTGGGGGTGGCGCTTGATGGCCTCAGAGCGGCAATTGGCACAATGGAAGAATGACCGCTCCCTGAGTTGCCATGGCCTCCGATATAGGGGCTTACCACAGATCTCACATTTCGTGTTTGGAGTCCGACCCTTGCGGTTTCGGTGCAAGTCCTCTAGGTAGCATTCCCGACAGAGGCCAGTGGTGGATGTGTAGGAGGCAGAGTAACTAATGTCGCCTCCGCATTTTCGACACCGCGTCTTCCTGTCGACGCTGTGCTTGCCCTTGTTGTGTGGGATAGATCCCTTCATGAATCGTCCTAGCTTGTCTCTGGCCATGGCTTAGGTTCTGGTTCTACCCCGGCCAGCATAGTATTGCCTCTCGCTGGCGCTTTGGCCGAGGTGCTGATGATAAGATGACCAGCGGGCCAGTTCCTGCTTTGAGGGCAGCACTTCAAGCGATAGCAGCTCCTGCAGGCGGTTCTCGTACTCGATCCGGGCGTCGTCTTGGGAGCCTGGTTGTCGGGCTTTTCTGAAGTATTCCTTGAGCGCATAGAAGCCGACCATCTCGCCATCTAGGTAGATCGGGTCGTTCTCCTCTACCGGTATGGGCGGGTTGTAGAAATACCAGAGGGTAGCATCGTCAACCGTCTCGTCCGGGGTAAAGCCCAAGAACTTACATTTCCAAGCGGCGGTGTCAGGGTCCATATAGACGTAGAGGCGCTGGCCGTCAGAGTTGTTGGCTTCGGCCCAATCGACGCCGTTGACCTCGAGTAGGTAAATACCGTTGACCTTGTGGAAGTTGTTGGGAAGATCGATCGAGTCTTCGTCTTTGGTGATAGTAACGGTCTCCGGTAGGAGCAATCGCCTCCAGAAGCCCCGATTAGCCGCGTCCTGCTGGCCCAGCTGTATCCACCGGCGCCAGTTGCCATACTCAACGTCGGTCGAGGCCGGAATAGAACCGCCCGCATAGGGGGCCATGAAGGCCATGACTTGGGCTAGGCTGGTGATGACTCCTCGTGCGTCTGTGCTCATAGGTCTAGTTCAAAAAAAAAGGACTGAGGGCTTCTCGTGCCCCTCAGCCCTCAATAGGCTTCACTTACCGGTTAGCTTATTCTGTCTCGTATGGGAACCTCGTTACTTGATCGCTGTAAGTGTATTCTGCTCCTGCTGGTAAGTCGTGCTCGACGCCATCCTCGATGATGGGCATCTCGCGGTTGCCGTGTCTGACTTTGCCGATTACGTAGATTTCTCGTCCGTCTGCTGTGCTCATATATTTAGTTTAACATTTATAACCCTAGGTTGTAAAGATAGGCGCTCACCTTAGGTGTAGCAAACTTGGCCGTGTATTCACCAAGGACTTGCCAGCGGTATGAGTCGCCGGTCTTGGCTAGCTCGTAGGTTTGCCAAGCTCGATTTCTCATTGCCTTGTAGCCAGCGTTGTCCTCGTCAACGAAGAAAATAACGTCGTTCATTAATCCGGTTCGCTCTCTGACTTGGACAATATCCAGTTCGCCAAGTTGTGAAAGGTAGGTGTCAACCACTCCCACCCCTCGGGCTTTGTCGCTTCTTCTGGTGCGGATCAAGTCGTCGTCGAGTAATCGGAATTGTCTCATGGCTTTGTAGCCCATGTAGATGGTCGGTTTGCCTCCGTTCTTCTCGGCGATAGCCTCAACGGCATCTTCAAACTTGCCGATGACGGTTGCGTCAGTTGTCCAACTAGCGCCAAAGTCGATGG
>JAQTTS010000051.1 GCA_028710655.1 Dehalococcoidales bacterium | reverse complement strand
ATCTCCAGCAGCGCTTCTACCGCCTTACCTTTGGTTCTGTTCTTGGATATAAATTTTCCTATTCCACCAGTGGAGGCATCCATTTCTAAGAGCGGGTAAATCGGGATCGGAGCTTTGGCTATGGTTGGTTCTCCACCCGACCTGCCTGACCTTTCAAAGAAGAATAGAGTTTCGGGCACATTTATGAGGCTGACCTTTTGCGCCGCCTGACGAGCAATCCCAGTTACCTCTGACAGGCTCTTGCCTTCTTTTGCCGCTTTTGCGGCAGCCAGGACGACGAGCAACTCACCGGTGAGAACGCTGCGGGAATCAACCACTTCAATGGCGATGTCGGGTAATTCCTGCTTTGCGTTTTCCTTTGCTTGCAGCGCGGCATTATAGTCTGCGGACATACTGGAGGATAAGGCAATGAACAGGATCTCCTTCATCCTCTGGCTAGCCCTCTTGTATGCTTCCAGTATTTCACCGGTGGTGCAAGCCGAGTGCGTCGGTAGATTCTGGTAGGATTCAAGTCGTGCAAATAGATCTCCTCTATTGTATGTGTCATCTAGATAACTCCTGCCATCTATGACGATATGGTAGGGTAGCACCATAACGTCGTACTCCTTGGCTAGCTCCGGTGATATAGCAGAGAGGCTATCAGTAATGACCATAGCTTTTTGCATCTAATTAACTCCTAGCAACACATTTTTCTTATGTGGAGGGAAATGGAGATCACATTAAGCAAATAGTAGAGGACTACCAAGTATTTTATCAAAATGGAAGCTGGATGCTCACTGGACCTGCCCCCGGTAGTGATACCACTTTTTAATGGAGATGCCCACTTGTCCAAGGGCCAATAAATATGGGAATGGAGAACTTGATAGAATAATCTTTATCTAACCACAATATTATTCTGAGTAAATAATATCTTTATTCAAGATATCATTCGTTGATGCGTCTAAGCTCTATTCTTGACGATTCCTTTACGAAATCTTGATCGATTTGTGGACAATCTATGTCTGAGGGCAGGTCATAACCCTGCAGGTATTTTATATATACATTATTCATTTTGTCGATTACACGCTCAAGGCTATTAGGCACGAAATCTTGAGAAAATTGGATATCTATTCCAAGGATATCCGATAGTGGCCGCTCAAGGAATTTAATAGTCCTTGGTCTGGGGTGAGTAGCGTATATTATACCAGTCCTACCCGTTTCAATAGCCTCTATTACTGTATTAACTACAAAATCCACTGGTATGACATTCATTTTGCCGTCGGGGTTAGCCCTGATTCTGATCAACTTACCCCCTACCTTTTCCCCTGTTTTACGTTCATACCAATCAATCGCCTTTCTCAGAATACGCAAGCCAGCATAGACTCCACTGCTGGGTTGTTTACCCACAAGTCGGCTATCTTCGCATATTACGCTGGGACGTATTATCGTCAGCGTAATATTATTACTGGCACAGTTTTCTAACAGATATTCCTCAGCCTCCTTTTTGGTTCTCTCGTATGAGTTATTATTAAAAAGAAAGGCAGTGGATATGTATATGAATCTGGCGATACCGCTACGCAATACTGCCTCAAGTAACTTCCGGGTAGCGATAACATTGACTTCGCGGTTTTCTCCTGGCTCGTTGAATTTCATTGATGCCGCCGAGTGAACAACCACGTCAGATGGAGGAAGTATTTGTTGGTCATCAAGCTTGGTAAGGTCAAGCTTGATGTCAGGGCTATTTCGGGAAAGCCCCGTAACTGCGTAACCTCTATTCTTTAGTTCTAATACTATATTAGAACCCAAAAAACCTGAATCCCCGGTAACGAGTATCCTTAGCATTGTCCGGTAAAATATTATCCTTTCTAAAAAGAAGCAAATAGGTCTTCTTCGTATACTTGCCGTTGCCAGAAGTATAACGGAGGATTAGTTTATTCTATTTTAATGAGCATGCGTTGTCAATAGCCGAAAAAGCACTATAATACAAGATTACTGTATTTTCAAACACCGATTGGATCATGCTATTAGCGTTGTACAGAATTGCATTGCAGCAATGGAGTATAGCACTCTGGGCAACGAATGGTAGCCCCACACGTCCCGTCACTTCATAGAATGAGTGGCTGACGGGGCTGGCTTTTTGGCCAGATCAATCATGAGTCGGATAAATCTCACTAGGGCGCCTATACCGATTCCTGCGGTAATGATGATCATAATTACTAACGCTAATGTGGGCATTATGGAGGCTAGATCCGGGTTAGGGATAACACTGAAGTCGAAAGGAAAGACTCTAAGGAAAGTGAGTACAGTGGCCATAGATAAACCAGCGAGAGTAATAAGAATAACAGCACGCAGGCGATACCTATCGATGGCGATAGCTACGGCGTGGCATACGATAGCCGCAATCAGTGTAACATTGAGAATGGGAAGCACCTGGCTGAGCGCCGGAGTTAATATCGGATGGATTACCCATGTATTTATGCCATTAATGACAGCATGAGAATAGATTGCGACATAACCGCTGAAGAAATTGAAGAGAACGAAGAAGAAAGCACTCCACCCTATTGCTGCGACTGAGGCCGTAATCCGGGCGCTTCTACTGCCTTCCAGATAGTGCCCTGTTTTTACCCTGGCTCCGGGCTTTGCTGTTGCAGGTTCGGATTCGGGTTTATCGCTTACCGGCGGTACTTTGATCTCTTCTATCTCTGTACCATCTAGTTTGGCGATCGCTTTCTCCGCCAGGTCACCGAAGATAGCCAGTTTAACCAGGTGGCCATGATAGGTCTGATACATCGTGAAGATCCATAGCACAATGCTGATAGCCCAGAAGATACCAAAGATGATATTGGCCGCGATTATTTGTGGGTAGAGTAGCCAGTCCAACGGAGTGGCTGTACAGAAAGGGTTCCAGTGCCGTACTGCATCGGCGATGGCAATGATAATGCTCAGGATACCGAAGGTAATCAAGGATTGCATGGCATGGAAACGGATCCATCGGTCTTTCCGCTCAATGATCAGGAATATGATACCGGTGACCCAGACGCCAAGGTAGCATAATAGTCCGGAGACGTTCGGTTTTAACTCCGTGGTTCTTTCAGCTTCAAGCTTGGCTCTTTCTTCCTCGTAGATACGCCGTCTCTCGTCAGGTGACAGTTCCATGCTAACCACCTTTGACCTGTTCTGTCGTTTGTTACCTATCGTGAAAACTCATTAGTCCCGTCAAATATCTCATTCAATAATTACAGCGGTACCATAGGCCATTATTTCAGAAGCACTCTGCATGATCATTGAAGTGGCAAAGCGAACGCTGACGATAGCATTAGCTTCCTTCTCTTTAGCTTCTGTTACCATCCGGTTGATCGCTTCCTCCCTGGCCTCGGTCATTAATTCGGTGTAGTCGGTTATTTCGCCGCCGATTACATTCTTCACAGTTGCCCGTATATCACGGCCGATGTTTCTGGCTCTCACCGTATTACCTTTCACCAGACCTATTGTTTTGATGATATTTCTACCAGCGACATTATCCGACGTCGTAATTATCATGATTCGTCTCCTCTCTGGAATACACCTCAACGATTGTTCGGCTTCCCTATTATCTAACAAGTAGTGGTGCTACCAAGCACTATAATACAAGATTACCGTATTTTCAATACATGCTTGGGAAAAAGTATTTAGAAGACTCTTTTGCTGTTATGATATCAGCCATAACTGGCGATCTCAACCCCAGAGGATATTGACAGCTCGGAAGCTCAAGAGTATATTAAAGTAACCTATTTGAGCCATATTGTTTGCGTGGAGCTGAGGAGATTAATGAAGAACTTAATTTGGGTCATCGCTTTAACGGCCATAACAAGCCTGATGGCAACAAGTTGCCTGACCCTGACAAACCCCTTTGAACCGAGTCCAGCCCCCTCGCCAGTCCCATCGCCGAGTCCGATTCCGGTCAACATTCCGCCAGTTGCTTATATAGACTCGGTTATCCCAAGCCAGACGGTCAAAGATCAGTCGGTGTCTTTTCAAGGGCATGGCACGGATAAGGACGGGACCGTGGTAGCCTACCGCTGGAGTTCTAGCTTTGACGGCGACTTGGGTACCACTGCCGCCTTTGAGACGTCATCGTTGTCTGTGGGTGACCATAGCATCAGCCTGATAGTCCAGGACAATAACGGCGATTGGTCGGAGATGGCGACTACCACGTTCAAGGTGGTGGAAGAAGCACCGCCTGAAGAAATGCCCCCGATCGAAGACATCACCTGGGAACTTCAGGCATACGGTGATGCAGGGGCTCTGAGTTCTCTGCTGGCAGGCACCACCATCACCGCAGAATTCAAGAGTGATGAGGGACAGGTTGGGGGTTCCGGGGGATGTAACAGCTACTCCGTCGAGTATGAAATCGACGGCAGTCAGCTTACCATCATACCCCCGATTACCTCCACGATGATGCTGTGCTTTCCATCAGCAAGAATGACTCAGGAACATGATTTCTTTGAGCTACTCAGTGCCGCTGAGACATACAGTATTCACGACGATGAGCTCTCCATCTATTGTTCTGGAGACGGAGAACTCATTTTCACCCCACAGTGATAAAGAAGTAAAGCTGATACCAAAGGATAGAAGCTTATTGGCCCCGCTCCGACAGGTCTTTGGCTCGGAGAAAAGCACTCCAACCGTGAATTCAACCAACTGAGCAATTTTCAGTAAGGTGTAGCGGTAACACTTGTGTTGACCTACCCACAATAGTATGCCACTTGTTAATGGAGATGCCCCTTTTGTAAGATTATCACTGGTATCGTTTCCGGAGGCAGGTCATGTTTTGTTGTTTCATGCTCTTCGTTCAATGCATCTGGCGCTCTTGTGATGCCTGGCTCCTTTGCCTTTCGGTAAGGTATTCCCTCAGTGCTACTGCATTATTAAGCTGCCCTTCTTTTGCTCCAAAAAGAAGAGTCACATTCCCCGATGACATCTTATCCAGTACCAAAGCAACGGGACTCCCTTTTTCACCTAGTTCCTCATAATACTTTTCTTTGAATTCACTCCATTTCTGTTGATCGTGACCGAACCACTTCCTTAACCGGTTGCTTGGTGCTATGTCTTTAAGCCAAAGATCGACTTTAGCTCTCTCTTTACTCATTCCTCTGGGCCATAATCTGTCGACAAGTATGCGAAAGCCGTCATCTTCAGATATCGTGTCATATATCCTCTTCACCCGTAGCATTATTGCCCGTCCTTTCCGCGGACAGTATTAGCCGTCTACGATTTCTTGTAATACCGTCTGGTTATCGAAATGGCAATAGCAACACTAGCTGCGCTGATTATGAGGATAAGCGCCCACTGGGGTAGGTATCTCACATAGAAGGAGCGTAATGCCGACCAGTCGCTCTCATTTTCAGCTCCATCGACAGCTCTCACCCGCCAGTAATAGGGAGCGTTGCTATCGGTACCCCGGAGTGACTCATCCTTTGTTAAAGTGTATGGTGGTTGGGAGAGGCCCCATTTCTCCAGGAGTATGGTGCTGAAGCTGTCGTCCGTGGCAATCTGGAGGGTATAAGTAACGCCGCTAGGATCGCTCACCTTGTCCCAGTTAAAGGTAGGTCGGGTGCTATTCTTGCTTTCGTTCTCAGGAGAAACGAGGTGAGGTGCCGGGGGAGGGTCGGACTCCATGATAAAAAGGGTTTCCAGTGCGTTTACGGCATCACTGGCGCTTATAGTATGTTGTCCGTGGCGGCTGGCAGGAGCCTTGAAGGAAATGGAGAAGTTGCCGTTGGCATCGGCTCTAGTGGTCGATAATGTAGAGTCATCGTACTTAATTGTGACTACTCCGGTGAAGCCGGTCCCTTGCACCGTTATGTATGATCCTACGTTTCCGTTGACCGGGCTGATTTCCATGCTGGTGGTCACGGTAAAGGTGGTGCTATCTGAGGTGGTGCCATCATCGGCGGTGACAGCATAGTTGCCGCTCTTTACCGAAGGTACTACAAACTGGTCAGCGAAGTTGCCTTGAGAGTCAGTGGCACTGGTTCTCACGTGATCGCCATCGAATCGGACAGTCACCGTTCTCGATTTGCTAAAACCGGTTCCGGTAATGCTGACATTTGAGTTGATTGGCCCGCTTGACGGGTTAAGTATTAGAGTCGGTTCCGTAGTGAAGTTGGTATCATCGGTTTCAATGCCGTCGCTGGCTTCAACTTTATGTATGCCTTTGGTGCTCGGTGGGATTAAGAAGGTGGCTTCGAAGCAGCCAGTCTCGTCCGAGCGGACTACCGATGGCCGGGTGGTCAATTGATCTTCATCGAATGTTATCTCAATGTTCCGGTTGGAACGAAAGCCGTGTCCTATAATGGTGACCTCGCTTCCTACTTCGCCTGATGTCTGGGACAGCGTTATACTGGCGACGACAGTGAAACTGGTGCTGGCAGTATATGTGCCGTCACTTGCCATTACCTCAAGAGTGCGGTTGATGCAGATCGGTACATCAAAGTCTGCGGTGAAACTGCCGTTGCTGTTGCTTCTTACCGAAGTGGGGCTGGTAGTAATCCGGTCATCATCGAAGAAAATACTCATTGACCGGTTGGCACGGAAGCCGCGTCCTGTTATTGTGACTTCGGTGCCCGTGCTGCCGGAGGTCGGTGAGATTGATATTGATTGTGTCACAAGGAGGCTGTCTATAGCCTCAAACATGCCGTCATCGGCACTGACTTCATGGCTGCCGCGGTCAGCCTCCGGAACACGGAAGGTGGTGGTAAAGCTGCCGCGAGAGTTGCTTAAGGCAGTGGCAACACTTCTATTGTCAAGGCGGATGGTGACACTACGGCTGGCCCTGAAGCCCGTTCCCTGGATAGTTACCTGGTCATTTACCATAGCGGTAGAGATGCTGAGTTGTACTTCCGGATCGACATCGAAGGTTACCGTGGCATTTTCGTAGCTGGTTGATACACGCACATTGTAAGCTCCACCGGGCATCTCCGGCACTCTGACATTACGGGATACGTTGCCGGCTGGGTCTACTGTTCCGCTGGTTACGGCCTCAAAACTTGTATTGTAAGCGAAGCGGATTTGGTAGTTTGCTCCCGGAGTAAAGGCGCTGCCGTTGACGTTGACCAGCGCATCTACCGGAGCGTGGGTTGGTAATACGCTCAACGAGGCGGCCATAGCCGGTGTGGCGGGCAGAAACAGTAATAGAGAGGTCAAGGCCAGGACTACTCCTGAACATAACCTTTTCATAGAACCCTCCTTTCATGCTTGCTAATAGTGTGATAGAGCCATCGTTCTTAAACAACACACATAATATTGACTGATTGGAGAAAAGTCAATAGTTGAGAAGTAAGTTCACCTCTAATCTGTATCGGGCTGGTCTGGGTGTTGATCATATCATGAGGCCGGGTGGATGGGAGAGTCTGGATCTGGTGGTCAGGTACACGAGAAGTGCGAGGTTTGAGGTAAGTGTAGTTTCGGAAATAGACATAGGCTTATGAGATAGGCAGCTTTCACCTCGATTCTTGCCCCATGATCTTAAGGACTGCGTCGTCGTCGACGGGGGTGTATCGCAGGTAGAATTGCCCGACCGCGGCGAAATCCTCCGGAGCGCGCAGACATATGACTTCATCGACATCTACTGATAGATTAGTGAGTGTCTCTTTAGGCCCCACCGGTAGCGCAACAATCAATCTCGCAGGGTTTTCCAGCCTGACCGACCAGATTGCTGCCTGTGCCGTGGCTCCGGTGGCCACGCCGTCATCGGTAATAATGACCGTTTTGCCGGTTAGCGGTATCTTTGGCTTCACCCGGCGGATGGAATTGGCACGCCTTTTGATTTCAACGAGCTGGCGCCTCTTTTCTTCCTCGATATAGTCGTCACTAACACTCAGTCCGCGGACGAGCACTTTATTGAGGAATGTTTTGCCATGCTCAGTTACGGAACCGATAGCCAGTTCGGCATGCCCGGGACTGCGCAGTTTGTGAGCCAGCACGATATCGAATTCAACCTTGAGCTCTCTTGCTATCTCATAGGCTACAATAACGCCGCCCCGAGGGATACCTATTACCACCGTATTATCGGAGATGAGTGGTCTAAGCTCACTGGCCAGCAGTCTTCCTGCTTCTTGCCGGTCCTGGAAAAGCTCATTACTACGAGAGAGAATACTTATCGTCATATTGCCTCCTTTAGCATAATCAGGATTTCTATTTTGAGTGTAGTTATTATAGTTGTGGCGTTAACCTGTCAGTCAGGTTCTATCGTTATTATAGTATATTATTATAATATAGCGGCGGTGATTTGCGAAGAGCTTGGTAGGTAAAGGATACAGTGTTGCTCATGTCGTGCGGTTTCGCAGCTGTCCGCAGGCAGCATCGATGCCAGTGCCGCGCTGAAAGCGTTGTGTAACAGGAATTCTGGCACTTTCCAGAATTCTGCGGAAGGCCTGGATTCGTTCTCTGGATGGGGAGCGCAGGTTAAGGCTGGAGACCGGGTTGTATGGAATCAAATTCACATGGCAGTTAAGTCCGCCCACCGCTCCGGCCAGTTCATGAGCTTCTGTACTGCCGTCATTGATTCCGTCGAGTAAGCAATATTCCAGAGTCACCCGTCTCCCGGTCTGCTTCACGAATTCACGGCAGGCATCGAGAATCTCGGTTACGCTGAACTTGATCGCCCTGGGGATCAGCTTCCGGCGGAGCCGATCGTTAGGAGCATGCAGGGATATTGCCAGGGTAATCTGTGTTTTCTCCCCTGCCAGCTTGTAGATGCCCGGGACAAAGCCGACCGTGCTCAATGTCAGGTGCCTCATGGAAATGCCCAGCTCGTTTTTCAGCAGTTGTATTGCCTTCATAGTCGCCGTCTGGTTAAGCAGCGGCTCCCCCATACCCATGAAAGTAACGTGGTCAATACGGTTAGTATAGTTACCGGGTAATTGTCTGGTTTGTGCCGTCTCCTGTACTGCCAGCACCTGTTCCACAATCTCTCCGGCGGTCAGGTTGCGGGTATAGCCGCTCAGTCCGGTGGCACAAAAAATGCATCCTACCGGACAGCCTACCTGCGTAGATACGCAGCAGCTGAAATGACCTGCGTATGGCAGGCCCACGGTTTCTACCTTGGCGCCGTCGCTCATTGCCAGCAGCAGCTTTGTGGTCGTGTCCTTGCCGTGTTGCACGGCAAGAATCCGGGAGCGGCCGACCTCGTATTCCTGGCCTAGCTGCGAACGTATTCTGAGCGGCAGGTTGGTCATCTCCTCGAACGTGTGTGCTCCACGCTGGTAGGTCCACTCCGCCAGCTGGTTGCCTCGGTAAGCCGGTTCACCGGCCTGCTCTACCAGGGCGCGCAGTTCGTCTGTGTTTAAACCTATGATCGTCTTCGGCATGGTCTGCTCGTGTTGGAGTATGCGGTCTTGACCACAATTATATCAGAGTAACGGCAGTAAAAAGCAGTTTGTTAACTGATAATGACCATTGCGATATTAAAGCAGCCGGGCTAACTACCGGGGCTTTTTAGCGTTATATAAATTAGAAAAAATTATTAATCGGAGGAGAAAAATCTGTGAATAGGAAATGGTTGTTTCTTATCGGCGGTCTGGCAATGGTGGTTCCCCTGGTAGCCTTTACCGGATGTGTTACCAGCCCGGTTGAAAATGGCTCTCCGGAATCGGTAAAGGTGGAGCTGGTGAACCAGCAGCAGGGTATCTGGGTCAACGGTCAGGGTGAGGTCGAGGCTGTTCCTGATGTGGCTACGGTATGGCTTGGTGTCGAAGCTGAAGATGTTACAGTGGCGGCTGCTCAGGAAAAGGCCGCTTCAGCGATGAACGAGGTAATGGCAGCCCTGAAAAACAGCGGCATCGCCGACGAGGATATTCGTACCGAGCAGTTCAGCATCCAGCGGATTACTAGATGGGACTATGATAGAGAGGAAGAAATCGTTGATGGTTATCGGGTCAGCAATATGGTGACTGCTAAAGTCAGGGAAGTAGACCAGGCGGGTCCCATCATTGATACCGTGGTTCTGGCCGGCGGTGACTTTATCCGAGTTAACAACATCAGCTTCTCGATAGACGATCCCAAGACATATCAGGAAGAGGCTAGAGCTCTGGCGGTTGCTGATGCTAAAGCAAAGGCGGAAAATATGGCCTCTCTGGCAGGTGTTGAGTTGGGTAAGGTAACCTATATTTCAGAAAGCGGTGGTTATTACCCCGTTGTTTATCGGGATTACGTGGTGGAGGAAGCGTCTGCACCCGCACCGACGCCCATCGAGCCGGGAGAGCTCACGATAAGTATATCCGTGCAGATAGCTTACAACATTCTGGAATAACTGAAATAGCTGAGAGAGAGGAGGCGTATGGTGGCAGTCCATCATATGCCTCTTCTCATGTTTCTTCATTAATATCTTAATACAATAATAACATTTGACTGTTACAATTCGTTAT
>JAQTTS010000446.1 GCA_028710655.1 Dehalococcoidales bacterium | reverse complement strand
TGGACTCCTCCATCCGGTCTGCCAAAGGAGTCTAAGGTCATAGCGGACTATGAGATTGAGGTACCAGGAGACCTTGTGCAGCGGGCTACAGTAGCTCGTATGCTAGACCCGAACTTCAAACTCAGCTACCAGTACGTCATGCGAAAGCTCTTCCCTGAGATTAAGGATTACCTTAGGGAAGTTGCCAGGACTCAGGCTGATGATGTGCAGAGAGGTCCAGTCTCAGCAGCTATTGCGGCAGTTGGATTCTACCGCAGCCAGGCAGAGTTCCTCCGTAAGGCTGGAGACAATACTAATGCCAGGCTATACGAGTTGGCGGCAGACGCAGCTATGGCTCAGATTCAGCCGCCCGAGAAAATGCCGCAAGTTCCGAGTAGGCCTGCAATAGGAGATAGAACTGAGGCAGTTCCGCAGATACCTCCTCCAGGAGGAATATAGATGACAACTGATAATCAGACTCGACGAAATCCTCACGTGGTTCCTGGCCAGCCTATACCGCTGGAGCAGCCTACACAGCCAACTGAACCTAAGCCTCAGGCTATTCCGCCTGTTCAGCCTAGTGAGTACTTCCCTGGCTTTCAGCAGCAGTTTCAGCAGGCAACTGCACAGACACTGCGGGCTGCTAAGAGAGTTGAAGCTGCCCAAGCTAGGATGCAGGCAGCGATTCAGCCCTGGCAGTGGAGACAATTCGGTGTCACATCAGGCGGACTAACTGTACTTCCATTCTGGCCCGCATCATTGAAGTTCATCCCGCCTGGTCAACTAGCCGCTAGTAAGGAAGATGCTCAAGCAGAACTAGACGCAGCTACTAGAGAGTACACTAGAGCTAGTTGGAGGCAGACTGTACTCAACGGACTGCCCTTCATGCTGGCAGATGATGAGTCTGGAGTGCGCACAGAAGAGGATGTACTCCGTGCACTTCCGAATAGGTTTGCCAATGATGAGGATAATCAGTGGCTACAGGATACGTTCAAGCAGCTACAGTATCTTGCGCCAACTGCTACTAAGGCACCCGTCAAGGACAAGACTGGCCTGATGCTGGAGACTCTGACTGGGGAACAGCGATTGCCAACTAGAGGCCTAGCTGGAATGACTCGCGAGGAGTTGGCCAGGTACTTCACTCCCCAGGCTGTAACGCTACCTAAGGGACTGACTACTGAGGACATACGTGACCTATCGAAGTCAGTTCAACTTGATGAGGATACGCAGAAGCAGTTGGAAGATATCCACTCTGCCGCTGAGCAGTTCAAGCAGGACTGGGCTGACCAGGCTGCAACCATTAACCTGATTAGAGCAGGCTCGCTGACGCCTGAGGGAGTGGACTTGACTCCTGTCGAGTTCTGGAAAGTCCTACTTGTGCAGCCTGCGCTAGCCACATCTGAACTGTTCGATAAGTACTTCCATATGCTGCCTGACCCTCTAGCGGCTGCGGCTATACTGGGCGGTAGGCAAATCTTCCGTGGCGTGGCCTCAGATGCAGATGCCGCTCAACTAGAGAGACTGTACCAGCAGTACAGAGCGGAGGGAGACAGCGCATGGGAGTCACTGTCTAAGGCCTATGATGACTGGGACACTAACATCTTCATCAAGATGCTAGCCTCCACAGCCTTCGACCCGACTACCTATATCGGCTATGGTCTGCTTACTAAGGCCGCCCAGATGACTAAGCTGCCGAGACTAGGAGCCTTCGTGGGAGCACTGGATAGAGGCTGGAACGCTACCTGGGATATACCATTTAAGGCACTTAGGCAGGCAATCAAGCGGATACCAATGACTCCTACTCAGGCTGCATTCTCATATGCTCGACAGGCACTCATGGACAGCAGAGCCTACTTCCGGCGGTTCACCGGCAAGGACCTCGCTGGAATGACTGTCGCCGAAATCCGCGATGCTGCGGAGTTCGCAGTCAAGGCAGTTAAGGAACGGCCAAATGAGACTGGTGACCTAGCAGTCAGGATAGGACGATACCTGACTGATTACGGATTTCTTGAGAAGGAGCAGGTTAAGGATTTCCTGAAGTCAGTCAAGGTAGCAGACGATGCGCTTACCACTCAGCGCATAGTGGATGTTAACTACATCTTCGATAAATACTTCCGTAAGACTCTGACTGTCAACGAAGCTGCTGGGCAGATACTTGCCGGTGTCGGAGTTGATGCCACCGAGAAGAACATCGGTGCAGTCGCTAAGGCTATGGAGCGCCATGCAGATAGCATCTATGATGCTGCTACTGACTTAATTAGGGGAGATAACCCGAGGGATGTCCTCAACGGCATTCTGGCCACACTCAAGGATACTGAACTAAGCAAGATTGAAAGTCCAATCTACCAGTTCGTGCATAAGACTGGTAAGATAACCTCATGGGTAGGCCAGCATGTAGACCAGTTTACTCACAGCACACTGGTCACTAAGATTGACCGTGCTGTAACTGCACCTCTGGCCAACCAGTATCTGCTGTTCCTCAACTACGGCCCGTTCAACGTACTGGAGAACTCTCTACGAAGTTTCCTTGGCGCGGGAGAAGTGTTCTATCCTAAGGTCAGCAGTCCGCTGGATGAGTTGCTGAGGATTTCGGAAGGAATCACTACATCTCCATACGAACTAGCAATGGCTGCGGCAGAGCATGGAAGGCTTGAGGTTGCTGTCACTGACCCCAAGACCAACAAGACC
>JAQTTS010000050.1 GCA_028710655.1 Dehalococcoidales bacterium | reverse complement strand
CCAGTATGCTGAGAAGGCTGGGGGTGCGTGCCGACATCATTGGGGAGCAGATTGATGTCGGGCAATATGATGTCGTGTTCTATCCGCACACCGGTAAGGTAATGCTGAAGGGCAAGACAGTTTGTGACCTCAGTGAGATATTCGCTTATCCCATCTTCGAGAAGGCAGGCCAGTTACTCAACGGGCATATTGATCTTGAGGGCATACCGGACAAACTTGGCGGTGATGTGGACTTCTACTTGGATTGGGTAGCGTGGCGGCTCAGGGAAGCGCTCAGCAAGAGTGGACTGGCGCTGACTGAATATGTCAGTAATCCTTGGGGCGACCATTCAAATGTGCTGGTACTGCGGCACGACACTGATAGCTCAGTAGATACCACGTACCTTGAATATGAATTAGCCAATAGTGTTCCGGCGACCTATGCCATACTTCCTGAAAATTGTGGCTTTTGGATGAATCGGCTATCGCCGCATCTGGACTTGGTTGAGGCAAGCTGGCATTGGGCTTCTATCGGCGGGTTGCCGTATATCACGTATAACAAACCGAGCAAGAGCAAGTGCTCGAAAGATGGTGTATACAAGCAGGCTGAAAGAGGCAGCAAAGTCATAACAGCCATGCAGACTCTCCATAAGCACGGCAATGCCTTCTACTACCCTGAGATTATCGATGCCATGGACTTCACATACAACCGACACCCCGAACTGATGGGTATGGGGACGATGGCCCGGTGGCATATGATACGGTGGGACGAATCATGGGAGCATCGACGCGAGTATACGGTGCAACATCCTCATGTGTCCGTGCCGTTCTGGATGCCTTATCACCTCGCTATATCTTCGGTGAGCGAATATCGAACCCTCCGTGGATGGGATATGAGCCACTTCATTGAGCCTTCACCGGACGCAATAGACCGGATATTCGTCAATGCTAAACGGTTGCCGGGTGGTGTATACATGGTGGGCTATCACCCGGCCCATGCCAAGAGCGATACCTTCAATAAGGGCGGCAACTTTCCGTGGTACGTGACTCTGGTGGAGAGGGCAAGAGATGAGGGCTGGCTTATCGCTACGTATCGAGACGTGCTCAAGAGGTTGAATGACTGCGAGGCTGAAAAATGAAGTTGGTCTACGGTATTAGCAGTTGGACGAACCCTTCCCGTCCCCATGCCCGGCATATCGACGACGGGCATGGCAGACCTCTGTGCGGCGGGAAGTCGCAGAAGAAGGTTTTCTCTTGGGAGAGGGACGAAGGGAAGCCGACCTGCGAGCGGTGTATACAGATGTATAAGAAGTTGGAGGGATAAGGGGGAAGAGAATGTTGCGATTGGGATTTATCCTGCTCATAGGTGGCATTTATGATGCGATAACATATGCGCAAGCTGTTGACCCCACCAGGAGAGCTATAATCATGGGGATTGAATTGGCGGGCGGGTTGCTATGTATCATCCTGAAGATTTATAGAGTGAAGGCATGTCAGCAATAACCAATTATGCTCGGTGTTCATTCTCGGCTCTGCGTAAGTCTGAGAAGGCGTACGGGCTGCCGGTAGCGATAACTATCGAGCCGACGAACGTGTGCAACCTCCACTGCCCGGTGTGCGAAACTGGCGCGGGTATCCTGAAGCGCCCCAAGGGATACATGACATTGCAGGACTTCAAAACGGTCTTGGACAACGTAGGTAAGCAGGTCAACCAAATGCTGCTCTACTTCATGGGCGAGACCTTCCTGAATAAAGAAGCCTACGATATGATAGCCGAGGCTCGGAGCCGGGGTATCTTCGTATCTGTATGCACTAACGGAGACTTCGTTGACGGGCACAGGTTGGTGGGGTCAGGCGTAAACGAGGTGTCATTCCAGATTGGCGGTATAACGCAGAAGACGCACGAAGTCTACCGGCAAGGGTCTAATCTTGTAAGGGTAGTTGAGAACATCCGGGAAGCATGGTCTAGCAAGTATTATGACCATCACGATAACGTGGGCCTGCGTGCTGGACTAATAGTAATGAAGCACAACGAGCATGAGGTGCCCAAGTTTAAGGATTGGTGCCGGAGTGCGGGGATAGGCTCTGAGCTAATATCTCCATGCGTACGGAACGTTGAGCAGGCGGCCCAATTCCTCCCCAGCGGGCAGAGATACCAGATTTATGACCAGAGTGCCTTAAAACAAGGTATTCTAAGGCCGAAAGTCGTGCCGCATAATCGCTGTTGGTGGATATACTACTCGACAGTCATATGCTGGAATGGCGATGTGGTGCCGTGCTGCCGGGATGCGCAGGGAGACTATGTAATGGGGAACGCCTTGCAGCAAGACTTCCGTGAGATTTGGAATGGGAGAATGTACCGGCTGTTCCGTCAGGCGATAGCTACCGAGCAAAATCAGGTAGGGTTGTGTAGGTTGTGCTCCGGCTATGGAGTACCGAGGCTGAAGCATGGCTAGAAAGATACTGAAGAAGTTGCTCTGGCTTCTCTGGAACCTATTGGGGCTGGTGCCTTACCTGGCTATCACGTTCGTGGTTACATGGCTGTGGTTGCGAACCTTTGGTACAGGGAACGTGCCCACCAGCCCCGCATTGCCGGACCTGCTGAAGGATGCTATGACCTACGAGGCGTTGCTGCGTGACCTGAGTATAATCGGCGGATGGGCTGTGTGGTATCTAGAGTGCAAGTTTGTGAAGGCAATGTTTGGGCACCTGATGGCATATAGGAGATAAGGAGGTAGACAGGATGAAGTGGGTTGCGAGTTTGTACTGGCGTATATTAACTCACGATTGTGTTTCGGTGGTATATACCAAGAAGGAGAAGATAATATTGGGGATGATGCCTGTCGTGTCTATCATGGGTGTGGTGATGATGTTCTCCGGTGGGCATGGGATTGTCACCGAGCTTGGTATTGCGTTGGCTTTGATAGGTGCTGTCTTAATACAGAGCATGTATGTTAAGGCATTGGAGAGGAAGATTAAGGTGAAATGATGAGGTGGCATTAAGTTGGAGCGGACATTGCTGAGTATCACCCCGTCCTGCTATGCTGACGTAAAGGCAAAAGGCACGGACTGGATGTATGAGGATAAGGCTGAGGGTGGGTACTTCTCAAAGGTGTATACACTAAACTATGCTGTGCCACACAGCCAGATAATCCCCCTATCTCCATCAAATGTCATCTATGAGCAGAGGGGATTACAAGCATTGTTTGAAGGTATTTGGTTGGGTCAAGAGGCTACAGTAGTCCGAGCTAATGACCCGTTTCTGAGCGGCTGGTTGGGATGGGCCGTCGCTCGCTGGTGTCACAAACCATTCTGCATATCTATTCATTCTGACTATGATGGCACGTATCGTGAAACTGGCTTACATCCCGTCCCGCAATTACCTTATGGTGCGGCGAACCGGCTGGCTAAGTTTGTTCTCTCTCATGCTGACATGGTGATGCCCATTCGTCCTAGCCTTGCGGATTACGCTACACGGCATGGAGTCGAGTCGAACAAGATTCGAGTAATACCGCATGGCATTGACGCTGCCCCGTACCAGTGCGAACCTGATTTGCAGTTGAGGTATGAGCTAGGTCTGGGTGGCAAACGGGTTGTGGCGGTGGTGGCGCGGCTGGAGCCTGATAATTATGTTTTTGACCTTTTTAGGATAGCGATAGAGTTGGCAAATGATAAGAATGTTGTGCTTGTCGTTATGGGAGATGGAGGTAAGAAGAGACAGGTAGAACAATGCCCTAACGTTAAATGCCTCGGTTTTGTCCCTCGTGATATGGTAGCGCGGGTACTATCGTTCGCTGATGTAGGTTTATGTCTGCGGGGTGGGTATTCGCTCATTGAGATGTGCATGTCAGCACTTCCGATAGTGGCATACGATGTCGATTGGCATCGGGACCTGATATGGGAAGAAGGCATGCGCGTGGACAAAAGGGATGTCGCCGGAGCCGCCGATAAGATACGCTGGTGTCTGGAGCACCGCGAAGAATCTGAGCGGATTGGGGCTAGTAACCGGGGGCGGGCACTACTCAAGCATTCTCTGGAAGCTACACGTAAGGTCAAGATAGCGTGCTACGAGGAACTTGTTAAAGGAGGTAAGCCGTGAGCCAACAATCTGTGGAGACCAAAATAGCACAGAACAATGCCTGGTACGTTGACGAACAATTGGAGGCGCTCAAGCTGTCCTGCCGGAAGCGGGTGGTGGATAACCGGCTGAAGATAATCAGCGGGGCGATAGACCAGTGGCGGGCCGAGCATGACTACTATGATATGGCAAACCTGCTTGATGTAGGTTGCGGCGATGGCGTGTACCTCCGGGAGTTCTGTAAATGGTCCAATCTTCAATGCTGGGGACTTGATTATAATGCCTTGCGGGTGAAGCGGGCTAGAATATGTGCGCCGAAGGCTTCTATCGAGGTTGGGGACGCTACAAAGATGGAGTTTCTGAACGGCAGGTTCCACGTGATTGTTGCCAGCCAAATTCTGGAGCATATTCAGGCAGATGTGAAGGCACTAACGGAGATGCATCGGGTGCTTCGCCCGGACGGGCTATTTATCCTCGGTGTCCCCAACGAGGGCTGCGTGAGCGGGATGCTGCGGAACACTCTCTTTGAACGGAGCATATTAAGAACGACAGACCATGTGCATTTCTATTGCGAAACGACTATTCGGGAGAAGCTGGGGGTAGTGGGATTCACCGTGAAGTGTATACATAGGGAGAACTTCATGTGGTTACGACAGGAAATCGGTAATTGGGTACTCTCGCGGGACTGGGGCTACCGGATGGCAGAGAGGCTGGGGAATACTATCAAGAGTCAGTGCGCCGGGTTCTATTTTGTATGTGCGAAGGGGCTAAAATGAAAGTTGAAGTCGAAATTCCCGGTGGTCCAGATTGCACAGACTGCCCCTTCCTCCAAGAGATAGTGGACTCGTGGGGCATGGAGGAATCGCATAACTGGTGTTCCTATTTGCAAGTGAAATTGAACAAGGCAGTATCAATTACCGATAAGCCAGTTAAGAAGCACAAGCGGTGCCCGGTGAGGTTATTATAGATATGGAACCCAAAGAGCTATTCGGTAACGACTACAGCGTATTCACCGAGGTAGACCCATTCAATTCAAAGAACACGGTAGAGGGTTTTATCTCTCGTAAGCCCAACCAGTTCTACGGAGCGATGATAATCACCAAGGTCAATGGCGAGAAGGTCCCGGAGCAGCTTGTTATGGGCACTCCAAAAATCGGCTACCCCTTCACCCCGCGAGAGGACGGCACCCGGAACTACTTCTTCCCATCAGCCAGAGACATCGAAATGTACGAAAAAAAGGATGGCACGAATATCGTTTCCTACCAGTATGTGGATGCATCTGGTTGGCAGTATCTGAGCTTCAAGACACGGCTGAGACCCTTCGTAACCAACGGACGGTTCGGTCCGTTCTTTGACATGTGGAACGAAATAGCAGGGGATAAGTTCGGTTCTATCAAGCAGGTAATGCAGTCCAATGGATGCAACCTCTCCTTTGAACTTTGGGGGAGCCGCAATGTGCATCTTATCGTATACGATGTGCCGTTGGCGTTTTCGCTGCTTTTTGGGGTGACCAATACTGGCACAATAAAGTCCCTGAGCGATTTGAAGGCGGACGCTTTGCCTTTGGTCCCCATGTTGAAGAAGATTGACCGTGACTACGTTTGGAACTACGAACAGACGCAAAAGGAATTACAGGCCGGACTGAAACAGGAAGAGGAATACTACCGGGGTCAGGAAGGTTCCGTCTGGTACATGCACTTGCCGGATGGCCGGTGCCTGCTCTATAAGTTGAAGCCGGAAACAATTGAAGCTATCCATTGGGCGGCTGGTGGAGGTGGGCTGAGTAGGAATAGCATCATCAGTACCTGTTGGAACGCATTCGAGAACGTGGATAAATTGAGCTACGAATTTGTCAGTCAACTTCTGTTGGAGGAGTTCGAGCAGCATGCCATCGACCTGAACAAGGACCTGATAGAACGGTGCATTGTTTTTGTGTCCGGTGAGGCTGAGTTCAGAAAGAAGGTCCTTGAGGCATATCGGGCTACTGGCATGAATGTTCTACTGAACAAGCGTGAGGTTATGCGAGTGCTCTCCGAGCGGTTCCCTCGGAATCAAATGAAGAAGGTCTATAGTACGATTGTGAGGTACGCATAGATGATTATAATCCGTCGTTTGCTCCGGGCTTGGGCATGGGTGCGATTTATCTGGCAATACGTCTCATTTTATGTCGGTCTGATTAGCCTTGTTCTGATGATAGTCACGGCTTATAATACCACTATCAGGGACTGGGCTTATTACTATTTGAATTGGGAAATAACTCTCTTGCAGTTCACCGTGGCGATTTTTGTAGTTATTGCTATTGGTGCCCTGTTTGAATACTTCGTAACTTTACCGAACCTCATTGCCCGGAGCAACTATGAGGTCACCAGACACAAAAACCCGATATATGATGAGGTATGCAAAGTCAAGCAGGAGCAATCTGAGTTGAATAAGAAACTGGATGAGATTCTGGAGAGGCTCCCGAAGCCATGATAATTTTGGTAGGATTGGTGGTCATTACTTTCACCTTAGTCATCCGGCTTGTCCCCCTATGGCGCAGCCGGGCACGGGGATGTGACGCATACTACTATCTGCTCTGCGTAGAGGAGTTCAAAAGGCATAAGCGTCTTCCCGTAGTCCTGCCCCCCTATTTCAGAATGGACACGCAAGAGCAGTATTATCCGCCCGGATTTATCCTGTTCCTTTCCGTTTTCCCCATGGGGTGGTTGAAGCGCAACTACTGGCTGATAACTCCGGTGTTGGATTCGGTTATAGCATACCTCGTTTATGACACGGCTGTATGGGTGAGCGGCAATGTATGGACAGGGCTGCTGGCTGGAGTTATCTATGCACTAACCTACCCCGCGTTTGCGGAGACCAGCAACCTCAACTCACGTCCCTTGGGGAGTCTGCTGCTGGCTGGGATGATGCTATGTACGTTCCAAGCGGCTTACGGAAGTTGGCTCTGGCTAAGTGCTGCAATCTTGTTCGGATTTGCTGTCATAATGACGCACAAGATGACGACCCAGTTGATGCTGGTGCTCTTGCCTGCCATGTCAGTGGCGCTCTGGTCGCCAGACTACATTATAGTATTGATGGGTAGTTTTGCCCTTGCGATGGTTATCGGCAGAGAGTTTACCCTGAAGATGCTGGAAGCGCATGCAGATATCCTGCAATTCTGGAATCGGAACTGGCATAACCTTGGAGCACATCAGGTGTATACATCGCCCATCTACGGGAATGAGAGTAGGCAAGATAACGGCAGAGTGTTTCAAAATGGACTCAGAGGTTTTCTGAATAACATCAAGTATGCGGGAGCCAATGTCTTTGTTCTATTGCTGATATTCCCGATTCTCCGGTATGCGGGGTTGGGGCCGCTATGGGGTGATAACCCACTGGCGCTGTTTGATAGGCAGTTGCTCTGGTGGGCTATTCTAACGTATGTCTTGGCTGGGGCCGCGCTGTTTGTTCCCCTGCTGAGGTTCTACGGCGAAGGGTACAAATATCTGCGGATGGCGGCTCTGCCGGTGGCGGTCTTGGCGGCTCGGAGTTTCGGTTACGGCGGCTGGCACAACCTCGTATTAGGGATATGCCTGATGCTATCTCTGGTTGTAATTGCCTGGCGTACCAACAGGTCATTGCGGAGCACGGTGAACCCTGTCATTGATGCCGACTTTGTCAAGGCCCTAGACTACCTGAAGGGGGATAAGGTGAAGGTGGTGCTGTCTATGCCAACGCACCTGGCGGATGCGGTGGTCTATTATGCTCGGAAGCCGGTGGTATGGGGTACTCATTCGGATAACTTCAAGGAAGTGGAACCGTTTTTCCCAGTGATGCGGAAATCGTTGGAATGGTTCATTGAGAAGTATGGGGTAACCCATGTACTGCTGCGGAACGGTTATGTGATGGCGCACGAGGTTGGGCTGGTGGATGGGAGTGAGGGAATCAGAAGCGGATTGTACATGGTGTACAAAGTAGGAGAAAAGTAATTGAAGAAACAAATAGTGGTATTTGTGCTGGTTGCGGTTTGCCTTAGTGTAGGCTGGATTATCGGGGAAGAAGCTCATATCCATGATGGTCTGAGGCTTAGGACAGAATACATCCAATTGCCGCCAGAGGTGATTATACAGACTGAGTATGTTCCTTCGCCGCCTGAGACTATTGAGGTAGAAAAGTTTGTTGAAGTCCCGGTGGAGAAAGTGGTTGAGCGCACTGTTGAAGTGGAGAAGACTGTTGAGGTTGCGAAGTGGCGCAATTTGTACTGGCGGCCATGGGATAGTATTGACCAGTTTGTAGCTTGGTACAAAAACCAAGATTTCAAAATACTCCTTGGGGTTGGAGACCGAGCGGCGGTATGTAGTGATTATGCTATATTACTTCAGAAGCGGGCATTAGAACAGGGATATCCGGTCAGCCTAGCCTTGCTGGATGGAAGTGGCATGATTTACGGGGTGTTTGTTGGCCCGGCAAATCATATGGGTAATCTAGTGGTTGCAAACAAGGTCGCTTACTTCGTTGAACCGCAACCGGGCAGTTTCAGGATTGCGAAAATTACAGCCATAAAGTAGGGAGGGGTGCATGATAAAAGCCTTGGTGATAACGGAGATGTACCTGCTATTCGGTTTGGTTACGGCCTTTACATGTTACTGGCGGCTCTGGCGGAAGCAGGAGCTTTGGAAGCTGTCAGACTGGAAGCATAAGGCGGTTATTTTCCTGCTGGATGTTCTGGCCTGGCCATACCAGATGTATCTGTTGTGGAGGTAGCAATATGCTAACGGACTATAAAGAACAACTAAAAACCGGCAAGGTAAAAGCGCAGTACATGACTTTCACGCTCACGGACAGGAAGTTAAAGACGACGGTATGGGCTGTCCAGAATACTAAGAGTGGCTACTTGCTTGGGACTATCTCATATTTCCCGGCATGGCGGCAATATGTATTCGACCCTTGCGAAGGTAGCACCTACAATAATAGCTGCTTGCTCGATATAGTCAGTGTGCTCGACGGTCTGAATGAATTGCAGAAGGAGAAGGTGGCGTGAAGATTCTGAACATCTACGGTCAGGAGGCGTGGCATACCGAGGCTAAGATTATCGGGAATCGGGAGGGGCTGTTGCAACTCCGGGCTACAATTGATAAGGCTCTGCAAGAGGGCAAGGCAACTACACCGGATGACCCATCTGCTGGTAGTCCTTTGTTTGCCTCGGATGGTGAGGGCTACGAGGTGCGGGTGGAAATGCACAATGATGGCTGGGGACTAAAGGGTGGTAAAGATAGCTTCTGGAATAAGGAGGAGTCGGAGCCGCAATACATAATGATGGAGTGCGAAAACAGGATGCTCGATATTAGGCGGGCGGAGTAGGATTGGAAGTAATTGATTTAACGATTCCTATGGGGGCCATCTTCTCCGAGGACAGAAAGTATCGGTATGCCTTGTGGCGGGTATGGAGCGCGATACGTCCGTTGCTGCTGCTGATAGGGCTGAACCCTTCGGGCGCAAATGAGATTAGAAATGACCCTACAATCACGAGAGGTATGGTGCGAGCGGACAGGACGGGGTTCGGTGGGTTCTTGATGGCTAATCTCTACGGTTATGTTTCAACTGACCCCAATGCACTGCTGAAAGCAGGTGATTTTATAGGTGAACTTACGGACCATTACCTGAAGCAAATGATAGCCATGTCTGGGCGGCAACTGTGCGGGTGGGGTTCTTTCAAACCCGTGGTAAAGAGAGCACCGGTTGTGCTCGCTATGATAAAAGAACCTTATTGTCTGGGAGTGAACGCGGATGGGCAACCGAAGCACCCTTTGTATGTTGCGTATGATATGCCCATGGTAAAATATATACATGGAGGTGTATCTAATGTCTGAGAATAAAGATGCTCGATTGTTGAAGTGGCAGAGGCTCTCACGGTGCCGAAAGCAAAGAAGTAGCCACTACGAGACTATTATTGAAACGAACCTGCCGATGCGCTGGTACTGGACCGAAGCGGGTTTCGATGGCATTGAGTTCGGGCCATTGCCGCAGTTGAGCAACCACCAGATGCGGCAGTTGGATGCCATTCTCGATAACATAGGTGCTTTGATAGAGTGCTCCCATGCACTGATGGAGATATTAGCAGCATTGGGGCTGGAGACTGAAGCTGCGTTTCCCGATGATGCTAACCCCGATGTCCGGCAGGAACGCATACGGGCGGCCTTCAAGAAAGTGCTTTCTGAGAAGCCATCTGAGGTGCCGGACGCGTTCAAAAAGGCATTTGGAGAAAAGCCACCGAGCTAAGCCATAACTCTCAGTTGGAGCATGAAACGGGGTGAATCCGGTTGGATTGCCCCGTTTTTGTTTGCCTCAAATCACTAAACGCCACTAAAC
>JAQTTS010000445.1 GCA_028710655.1 Dehalococcoidales bacterium | reverse complement strand
GACACTGCCTCGCCCCCGCTACCACTTCGGCTCACCGTCCTTGCCTATGTACCCAGGTTACTCTGTCTTCTCCGGTTGCCATCCATCGAACTGACAAGTATTCCTTGACTGTTCCACCCCTTCGGAATCTCCCAACTGTTCCTCCATCAACTCAAGCCCTGCAACTACAGGGTCGATGCAATCCGTTCAACCACGTGCCATACTGTCCCTCCTTAACCCCACAAAAAAGGCGACCCCATAAGGGCCGCCTCGTTGATCGTATTGTTATATCTCCCGTTTTGCCCACGCTATCGGGATCATCCAGACCCCGCCCACCTTCTCCGCTCCGGGGATTTTCCCCTGCCGGGCGAGTTCACATACTCGCTGGCGATTTACCCCCCGGAGTTTTGCGGCCTCCGGTGCGGTCGTGGATTCCAACGGTTCCATGCCAAACTGGTCAAATGCCTCGCCGTTATCATCCCTCACCCATACGGGCTTGCCGTAACTGCTTGCCGGGTGGTTCCGCGTCTGATGCGCTGCAAATATCTCGCCTGTCAAGAGGTTGCGGAATATTGTCATGGCCGCTACCTAATAATCTGCCTTGTGGCTGGGTTCGCTCCGGTGTCCCTGTGTATCCTCTAGGGCGGTGCGCTCGCCAAATCCAACCTGCGTTAGTAATGCGTGACAATGTTTGCAGTAATATTCAGTCCCGGCCTTAACCATGTCTCCTGTCCTCTTGCACCTAGAGCAAGTATGGCTCTCTTTTTCCCGCTCCCGCGCCATCTCTGCCCTCTGCTGTTCGTTCCTCTCGTTGATCCTTGTAATTATCGCGGCCTTGTTTGCCTTGATCTCTTCCACAACTTCAGCGGGTATTGTCCTGCTGATGCCTGTGGGCATTGCGGATATGCTGTTCCCGTCCTTAATCCTTATCTGATGCGTGTGTATCAGGTCGTCCATCCGCTCTGTGGTTATCATTTCGTTCACCCTCCCCTTGTGTTTGTTTCTGACTATATGATATAGGAGGGCTATACATATGTATATAGGTCTATAGTCCTATCTTTTCCCCTTGAGCAGGTGCGTCAAACCCAACCCCTCAAGCCGTTGCACGAACAACGGCATTGCCTCGGCACAATTGGTCTCTGTCGGCTCCTTGCCTAACCGTAGGGCCTCTTCCGGCGTGGCTCGATGGAAACACGTTCTCCATGCCGCCCTTGCCACTGACCTGGTGGGGAAAACCCGTATCCGCTTGTTCCTGCTGTTCAGCATCTTGAAAACCTGCTTTGTGTCAACCCAGCGCGCCCCGCTTATGTCGTAATCTGCCCACGGGGTATGGGGGCAAGGATCAAAATAGGTTGTTTTCACGTGTATTGTCGGTGACTTGTCGGCATCGGCTTCAATAACACTTTCTGCAAATGCTTCAATCATTCCATGCTCAAAACCCGGATAATTGAGGATGAAAAAGAACTCTGCCTTCTGCCTGTTGTGTTTAAGCGCTCGGATCAGCGCCCTTATTCCATCGTCCCGGATGGGCTTGGACATGTTGGCCCTGCATTTCTCCGTCCAGCCCTCTATCCCAAAATGCAACATCGTGCTTTTGTACCGTTTCGGCTCCTTGAGATAATCTACAACCCTTACAGACTGCGCGTTGACAACGGGTGATTCAACAACCGGGTCGCTGTCGTTGCTCACAAGAGACAACTTGCATCCTGCGCTTTCGGCGTATTTTATGACTTGTTTGATTAACCCCTGGGGGGCGTTAACGTAGGGCTGTGTCCACGACGTGGCGCAGAACTTGCACTTCCCCTTGCACCCCCTACCGCCCAGATAGTAGAGCCGCTTGCCCCCCGGCGGCTTGAGTATCGGTATATTCTCCCATGCTATCGTGTTGCTGGGTGTTACGTCGTCTTTCGGAGATGTGGCGACGCATGGCAATTCCAGCGCATCTTTGGGCGACTTGCCCCACGTTGAAATAAACTCCCAACCCTCGCCTATCACCATTGCGTCCACCCACGCAAAATAAGCCCTTGTAAGAAACGCATCGAAGCCGCCCATAATTATGGGCTTACCCTTGGCGTCTCTGTGTGTTTTCTTGAGCGCGCTCAAATCATCGGGATCGCAACACGAAAACCAGACCACATCCGATTCGCCTACGTCTTTAACTATCGGAACTTTAGCCGCATTGCAATAAGACTCCAACACTGCCCTCGTGTACAGGTTGCCGAATCCGTGCCCCCCCGACAGGAAAACGCTAGGAGTTGAGGAACCAATGGCAGAACTGAGAGATGGCGTAATCGTCATCCTCTTCGCCCCACTTTTCCTGTATTTTCCCCATCATCGACCTGACCGTTTCGTACTCGACAACCGCAGATAGCGTTCCAATTGAGACAACCATCGCGCCTTTCCCCGGCGCCGTCCTGTTCCCCCTATCGTCATCCTGGTCTGAGTAATCCACAAGGGGGGGCATGAATACTTGCGTCATCAAGTCCTCTATTTCCTGCAAGTCGAAGCCGGTTATCTCTATGTCGAAGTCGCCCGTGTCTAACTCTTCGAGAATATCCTTGAGTTTAATGTTGTCCCATTCACCGCTTATCTTATTCAGCGCAAGGTTTAACGCTTTCTCCTTCTGGGGCGGCAGGTCAACGATAGATACCTGCGTCTCTGTGTCGCCCCGTGCCAGCAAGACCTTGTACCT
>JAQTTS010000444.1 GCA_028710655.1 Dehalococcoidales bacterium | reverse complement strand
GAAAGCTTGAGAGCACATCGGTCTTCAGTTCATGGCCGCCCCTATGCTATCAGGATCACGTTGCCACCGCTGGCTATGGTCTACTTTAAGAGTAGCAAGTCATTGAATCAAGATAAGTGATTTTTTGAATCTGTTTGGGTACCACCTGTCTTGGTAACGGAAGTACTGTCCCAGAACGAATCGACACAGGGGCAGAGGTCAATATTACTCTACGTTCCTGTGAGTTACTTCTTTGCTCGGAGGAGAGTTAATATGGATCGCTATATCTGTATTCACGGTCATTTCTACCAGCCGCCACGAGAGAATGCCTGGCTGGAGTATGTGGAAATGCAGGATTCCGCTTATCCCTACCATGATTGGAACGAAAAGGTTACGGTAGAGTGCTACGCACCCAACGCCGTCTCGCGCATTCTGGATAAGGACAAGTACATTACTCAGATAGTGAATAACTATGCCAAAATCAGTTTTGACTTCGGGCCGACCTTGCTGATGTGGATGCAGTCGAACGCGCCGGATACATATCAGGCTATTTTAGATGCCGACCGGGAGAGCCAGAGCGTCTTTTCTGGGCATGGAGCAGCCATCGCTCAAGCCTATAATCATATGATTATGCCCTTGGCCAGCCGTCGTGACAAGATTACGCAGGTAATCTGGGGAATCAAGGACTTTGAGTACCGTTTCGGCAGGCAGCCCGAGGGAATGTGGCTTCCGGAAACCGCTGCCGACCTGGAAACGCTGGATATCCTGGCCGAACAGGGGATTATCTTTACTATCCTGGCTCCCCATCAGGCCAGTCGCGTGCGCCGTATTGGTACCAGTACCTGGCATCAGGTCAATGATTCCGGTATCGACACCACGATGCCTTATCAGCTTAACCTTCCCTCGGGGCGGAAGCTGTACCTTTTCTTCTATGATGGCCCGATTGCCCGTAGTGTTGCCTTTGAGGATCTCCTTAAAAGCGGCGACAGTTTTGCGTCTCGTCTTACCGGTTCCTTTCGTGAAGGATACAGTCGCCCCCAGCTGGTTCATATTGCTACCGATGGGGAGACTTATGGTCACCATCACCGCTTCGGTGATATGGCGCTGGCTTATGCTTTACACCATATTGAAGGTAGTGGCCTTGCCCGTATCACCAACTATGGTGAATACCTGGAGAAATACCCGCCTGCCGATGAGGTTGAGATTAATGAGAATACTTCCTGGAGCTGTCCGCATGGAGTGGAACGTTGGCGTAGTGACTGCGGGTGTAACGCAGGTAGAAATCCGGGATGGAAACAGTTCTGGCGGGCCCCGCTGCGGGAGTCACTGGACTGGTTGCGTGATACGCTGGCTCCCAGCTATGAAGAGAGAGCACGGGAATTTTTGAAAGATCCCTGGGCAGCCCGTGACGTCTATATCGAGGTCGTCCTTAACCGCTCAACGGATAACGTTCGCAGCTTTCTGGAGCGGCATAGCACACGTAAGTTGGACGATACGGAGTTGGTTACGGTCCTCAAAATGCTTGAACTGCAACGCCATGCCATGCTCATGTACACCAGCTGCGGATGGTTCTTTGACGAACTGTCCGGCATCGAGACGGTACAGGTGATCCAATACGCCGGGCGGGCGGTTCAGCTGGCGGAAGAATTGTTTGGTGATCATACCGAGCAGGATTTTCTAGCGCAGCTGGAACTTGCCAGGAGCAACGTCCCCGGATGTGGTGATGGCCGCCTCATCTACGACAAGTTGGTGAAAACAGCAATGGTGGATCTTACCCGGGTTGGTGCTCATTATGCCATCAGCTCACTGTTTGAGGATTATGGAAAGCACACCAGAATCTACTGCTACGATGTCGACAGGGAAGACTATCAGATTACCGATTGCGGCAAAACCCGGCTGGTGGCAGGAAGGGCAGCGATAAGTTCTGTGATCAGTAAGGAGGCTAAACGGCTTACGTTCGGTGTTCTTCACCTTGGTGGACATAATATTAATGCCGGCATCCGGGATTATCAAGGAGAGGAAGCCTATCGGGTCATGATCCGGGAGATGGCCGAAACCTGTGCTGCTGCCGATTTCTCCGGAGTCGTCCGTCTTCTGGGCCAACACTTCGGAGGATCAACATACTCCATAAAATCACTCTTCCGAGACGAGCAGCGCCGTGTTTTGGATCGTATTCTAGAGAACATGCTGGCTGAGGTTGAAGCATCGTATCGCCAAATGCATGAAACCTACTACCCGTTGATGCGCTTCCTGGCTGACCTCGGCAATCCGATGCCCGAGGCCCTTCGTACCACATCCGGGTTCATACTGAATACCGACCTGCGCCAGGCGCTGGCAAACGATCCCATTGATGTGGAACGTGTCAGATTTCTTCTGGATGATAGCCAGCTATGGAAAATTGATCTCGATACAGTGGGGCTGTCCCGTCTGTTTGAGCAGAACCTGGTGAAAACGATGACTCACTTGACTTCCGATCCCAACGATAAGGAGCGACTGGAGAATCTCAAGGCGGCGCTGGATCTTTCCCGATCATTTCCCTTTGAAACCAACCTGTGGCAGATTCAGAACTTGTACCATAAAATGCTCCGGGATACCTACCCTGCATTTCGGGAAAGGGCATCTCGGGGAGATAGGAAAGCCAGAGATTGGTCTGATCTGTTCATCTCTATCGGGCAGCAGCTCTCGATAAGGGTT
>JAQTTS010000443.1 GCA_028710655.1 Dehalococcoidales bacterium | reverse complement strand
GTGGCAGCTTATGCTGGCAATCGTCTCACTGTCATCGATGTCTCCAACCCCGCGGCTCCGGTTCTGGCTGGTTCTCTTCTTGATAATATTAATTTAAATTATCCGCTTTCTGTTTACGTCTCAGGCAAATATGCTTATGTGGCAGCGGCTAACGGCAACCGCCTTACCATCCTCGACATCTCAGGCATTGATTCTCCCGCAGCCAATATCGGCAATCTTGAGTCCGGTAATATTACTGTCACTGAAAATCTTAATGTCGGAAACAATATTTATGCCAGAAACGGCATCAATGCCGGACCAGGAGGCATTTATTCAGGCGGATCTCTGGCTGCTTACACTTCTTCTACCGGTACCGGCACTGCGGCTCTCACTGTTTCCCAAGCCGGCACCGGCCGCATAGTCAATTTTTTGGATAATTCCACCTCGGTTTTCAATATCGCTGATGGAGGCAATATCACTTTTACCGGCAGCATTATCAATGATGTTAAACCTTCCACCAATATCACTTACAATCTTGGTTCAGTGGCAATGGATACCACAGCTGATGTGACTATGACAGGAGGAGCAACAGGCGATCAGTTAGGTCAAGGTACGGCTTCTGCTGGTGATGTTAATGGCGATGGGTATAATGATGTGATAGTTGGAGCGCCAAATGTTCATGGCGCTGGCACTGACCGCGGCCAGGCCTACATCTATTATGGCGGGTCTACTATGGACAATACGGCTGATATCACTTTTACCGGTGTAGCAGATAATGACTATTTCGGCCACAGGGTTTCCTCAGCCGGTGATGTGAATGGCGATGGCTACAGCGATGTGATTATCGGCGCTTATGGTTATTTATCTGCTACTGGCCGCGCCTATATCTATTATGGTGGTTCATCAATGGATAATGTGGCAGATATAACTTTAACTGGTGAAGCAGTAACTGACTTTTTTGGTTATAGAGTTTCTTCTGCTGGCGATGTGAATGGCGATGGATATGGCGATGTGATTGTTGGCGCTTATAGTTATTCAACCTATACTGGCCGCGCCTACATCTATTATGGCGGTCCATCAATGGATAATGTGGCTGATATAACCTTAACCGGTGAAGCAATAGGTGACTATTTTGGTATTGGTGTTTCTTCGGCTGGCGATGTGAATGGCGATGGATATGGCGATGTGATAGTAGGTGCCCAGAGTTATTCATCCGGCACCGGCCGCGCCTATATCTATTATGGTGGTCCATCAATGGATAACGTAGCTGATATAACTTTAACCGGTGGAGCGACTAGTAATTATTTTGGTGTCAGTGTTTCCTCGGCCGGCGACATAAACGGAGACGGTTATGGTGATGTGATTGTGGGTGCCGAGGGTTATTCATCATTTACCGGCCGCGCCTACATCTATTATGGTGGCTCAGCTATGGATACTATTGCTGATGAGACTTTAACCGGTGGGGCAATAAATAACTCTTTCGGTCTTAGTGTTTCCTCGGTTGGCGATATAAACGGAGATGGCTATGGCGATGTAATTGTCGGCGCTTATGGTTATTCAACTTATACCGGCCGCGCCTACATCTACTACGGCGGTTCAGCTATGGATACTACTATTGATGTCACTTTTACCGGAGGAGCGACTATTAACTATTTTGGCGCTAGTGTTTCCTCGGCCGGTGACATAAACGGAGACGGCTATAGTGATGTGATTGTCGGTGCCAGTTATTATTCATCCAGTACCGGCCGCGCCTACATCTACCAAGGCTCAGGCTATCGCTGGAAATCTCTCTTTGGCCAAGAAGCCAATTTCTCCCGCGGCCTCCAAATAGGCGGACTTGCTATGGACAGATGGGGACTAAATACCGATACTATGTTCGGCATAACTGCCCCTAACTGGTCCATTGACAAGCAAGGCACAGCCAGTTTCCAGGATGCGATTATCGCCGGCAATCTCGGCATTGGCACCACCGCTCCTTCAAGCAAACTCGACATTCTCCAAAACTCCGCTCAAGCCGCCCTCACCGTCAATCAATCAGGAACAGGCAACATCATAGATCTTAAATATTCATCTACCTCTCTTTTCACCCTGGCCAATGAAGACCGGTTAAAACTCGAAGCTACTCTGGCTACTTCCATCGGCACTCTCAACGATACCCTTATCGACGATATGGAAGATATTGCGGACTGGACCGCTTCCAGCGTCAACACCCCGGTTGCTTCCGAAACCGCTAAAGTTAAAGTCAACGATGCAGCAATGAAAATCACCACAGGTGCTTCCAGTACTACTGCTGATTACGCGAGAAAAACCATCAGCTCCGAAGACTGGTCAGCTCCGACCAGAATCGGCTTCTGGATCCAGGCAACGCAAACCGGCCAGATCATCTCGCTGCAATTCTACGATGATGGCGGCACAACTTCTGATTACAATATCACCGTCAAAGAAGCCAACATCTGGCAATACGAAGAATGGGATATCTCCGCGATAACAGGAACTAGCCGCGATGCGATAACCTGGGTTCAGTTTCTCGTTGACAGCGTTACCGACACCCCCGCTTTTTACATCGACCAGCTCCGCCTTTACACTGTCAATCGCAACGCCGAATTTTTTATCGATACGGACGGCTATCTTAGCAATTTCTCTGGCAAAGGATTTGAATTTACCCGGCCTGCGCCGGGAGGCGGAGTATTGCCGG
>JAQTTS010000442.1 GCA_028710655.1 Dehalococcoidales bacterium | reverse complement strand
GGCTTGATGCCAAGTACGGCCGTCGTATAGTTGGCCCGTATCCAATCGGCTGTCCTGTTGATGTTGGCCCGGTCTATGCCGTCCCTGGCAATGTCATTCATGAAGTTGTCAAGCACGTCCAAGATCGACCTGCCATGGTATTGGCGGATAGCCGTTCGGACTATCTTGTCACCAAACACCCGCCGTGCCTCTCTTATGGGCAAGGCAAACGCCTTGAAGTGCTCCATCTGTGTTATGTGGTTGATAAGAACATCATTGGCATCGACGTTGTGAAGTACCTCAACGCTCTCTACTCTTGACTTCAGGCTACGATTGGCCGTCGAAGCATACCGAGCGGCATCCTTGTAAAGAAGCTGGTTCTCGGGGGTTGTAGCCTCTGCATCCCTCCAGATCGGAGAGTAGAAGGGATTATGCGGCATGTCCACAAAGTAGACCTGCCCGTAGATCGGATTGATCGTGTCATAGTAACGCTGGTAGAAGTCCATCTGCCATTCAGCCCACGCAATGTCTTCCTTACTCATAGACTTATAGATGGCATTGGTTATCTCATAGCCCCATCCCATCTTCTCGAAGGTAGCCTGCAAAGTCGGGTCAAGCATCTCCATGTACTTCTTGATGATTTGGCCCCTGGTAAGTTCGAGCCTTATCTGCTGGCCTGATATCGTTCGCAGCGTCCCTAAGTCCACCTTCTTGTTCTTGATATCGTTCAGTATCCGGCTGGCCTCTCGGTTACTCCTAATGCCGTAGACATTCTTGAAGGCGTCTCTGACTTCCTCGTTGAACTTAGCAATCCCCCTGTTTTGAGCCTGCCTTGCATCATGGATAAGAGGCATGGCCCACTTGCTCAGGGGACTTTCATACGGCTTGCTCTTGTGGAACTTCGAGAGTTTATCCAGAAGATTATCAAGGCCGAACTGCCAGTTGGTAAGTTTGTCCAGCCACCCCTTCGTTTCCGTAAGGTCCTCAATAGGGACTGTGCCGGTCCCAGGCTTGAGTCCTTGCTTGCCCGTTACCACATCGACAACCGTGTCCCTCACCTTAGTCAGATGGGCTAACTCCTTCTCCTTGACTTCCTGCCGGAGAGTCTTGCCCGTTTCCTTGAGTGACTTGATGTTCTCAAGCAGGTTCATAAGCTCGTCTGAACTCATGCCGTTCATTCCGGCAAGGTCAAGCATCTCATTCTCTTCGAGCACTTCTTCCCAAGAACGCTCCCCCCGGTCTACCGCTTGAATATTGGCCGCTATTCTGGCCCTTGCCTCGTCCCGGTCCATCTTCAGGTTTTCCCGTATTTGATCGAGTTTTGCCTGTACCTCTGGAGTGAACTTGCCTTTGAGAATCCCGCCTTCCTTCTTGGGCTTGGCAAGTCTCATTTCCTTCAAGACTTCCTGCCGGAGAGTCCTCTGCCAGTACTGTTCAGCAACCATCTCCACCCGCCCGAGAGCCTTCTCCAACCCTTGCTCGGTACGGATGTTCTTCAGGCCGGCCAGAAGTTTACCCCTGACGGAAAGCGGAAGGTTCTCTTTCACATAGTCGTAGAGGTCGTCACGCAAAGCCTCGATTTCCTTGCCACGGTCTCTAACACGCTCAACCCGTTCCCGTCCTTCGGCCTTCGCAACCTCTACTTCCCTGATTCCCCTCTCTCGGGTGGCCCGTACCTTCTCACGCGCCTTCCCAAGCTTGCCCTTCAGGTCTTCAATCTCTTGCTCGGCCACTTCTTCCTTGCGCTCCATCTTCTTCACTAGGGATTCGGATGTGGCAAGCTCTCGCCGTGTTCCCTTAAGAACCATCCGGCGAAGCCGTGACGTGATATCCTTCTTACCCTTAAGATCACGCAGTAACACATCTACGTCATAGCCTACTTGGGCAAGTTCTTCCCTTAGCTGGTTGGGGATGGTAGGCAGTTCCGGTTCAACCTTGGGCTTCGCCTCTGGTTTAGCAGCGGGCGCAGGCGAGGGGGCTTCCTGCGCCGTCGCTGCTACTTCCTCTGCCCCTTTCGGGGCCATTAGTTGCTTGACTTCCGGTGCCGGGGCCAACTCAGCCCGTCGCTTCTCGAAGAATCGGTCCCAAAACATTTCTTCGCCTGCGCTGTCAGGCTTAATTTCCTTCTCAAGCACGTCCAACTTGGCTTCTTCGGTAGCGGCTGCCGTCGCCTCTTCTATTACCGCCCCGTTTGTCTCGGCTGCTACGTCCAAGGCCCTGACCGTAGCCGATTCCTCTGTCATGCCTTCAGCCTTGAATACCTCGATGTTCTCTTGCACTTGGGTTTTGATATCACCCGGGAGCCGGTTCAAGGTGTTCTCCATGATTTTGCCGAATATCTGAGTACCACTGGAAAACCCGACTCCACCAATAAACCCTACGGCCATGACGGTCTGCATGTCCTCGTCAAACTCTACCTTCTGGCCTAAAGCCCATCGCTGTACGGCTTCCTGATAGAGTTCTTCCCCGGATTCCGTCAAGCCTGTTATGACAAGCTTCCCGCCTACCCTGGCCGTCCTAATAAGCCCGCGCAGGGCAAGCCTCGATACAGTGAGTCCGGGGATAGGAGCAAGGTTTAAGGCAAACTCTCCAATGTTGGTTCCCATCAGCATAGAGAGGTTCCTAACGAATATCTGGTTTGCGGCCTTCTCTGCCTCTTCCTCTGACTTGCCTTCCCGCAGGGCTTGGTCGTATCCTCCACCCG
>JAQTTS010000049.1 GCA_028710655.1 Dehalococcoidales bacterium | reverse complement strand
CTGCCACATAGTAATACCTTATCCTTTTATTGATTCATAGATTATAAAGAAAAACCGGATTCATTGCACATAATAGTGAACCATCAGGCGGCCGGTAACCCGGGCTAAATGTCCGTAATTAGTCTTCACCAGACTTACTCTTTGTCCCACCCCTAACCATACCCAATCCGAGTGCCTCCCTAAGTGTAGCAACCGGAACAAGCTCGATATCCTTACCTTTGATACTGACTTTACACCCTGTTTCCGGCACCAGACAACGTTTAAAGCCTAACCGGGCAGCTTCACCCACCCGCCTCTCCAGCTGGGATACCGCCCTCAGTTCACCACTCAACCCAACTTCCCCTACCGCTACCAGCCCGGGGGCTACCTCAACATCATGATAACTGGAGGCAATGGCGAGAGCAATCCCCAGGTCAGCCGACGGCTCCCCGACCTTAAGTCCGCCGGTGACATTAGCGATAATATCCTGGTTGCCCAGCCTCAATCCAACCCGACGGGAGAGTACCGCAGTAACCAGCAACAGGCGGCCGAAATCAACGCCGTTAGCGGTGCGGCGAGGCAGTCCAAAGCTGGTGGGATTGGTCAGGGCCTGAATCTCCGCCAGCAGGGGACGGCTACCTTCGATGGTAGGCACTACCACTGAGCCCACCCTTTGACTCAACCGCTGTGACAGGAATACCTGCGACGGATCAGATACCTCAAGCAGACCCTCACTCTTCATCTCGAAAATACCGACCTCGTTCGTAGAGCCAAAGCGGTTCTTGACACAACGTAACAAACGATAGGCGCTGAAAGACTCGCCCTCTAGGTAGAGCACAATATCAACAATGTGCTCCAGCACACGGGGACCGGCGATGGCGCCGTCTTTGGTAACATGTCCGGCGATAAAAACAGGTACCGCGCTCTGCTTTGCCCAGTGCATAAGCCGCAGGGTACACTCACGCACCTGGGCGATACTACCCGGTGCTGCCTCAAGCTCAGAGAGGCATACTGTCTGAATGGAATCAATCACCACCAGTATGGGTGACAACTCATCAATCCGGCAAAGGATAGACTCAAGATCGGTCTCCGACAGAAGATAGAGGTTGTCACCCTTAACCCTGAGACGATCCGACCGGAGCTTAATCTGATGCAACGTCTCTTCACCGGAAACATAGATCACATTACCCTGCTCCCGAGCAATCAGTGCGGCAGCCTGGAGCAAAAGGGTTGACTTGCCGATACCCGGGTCACCCCCAATAAGTGTCAGCGAGCCGGGGACGACTCCTCCCCCCAGCACACGATTAAATTCGGACAAGGGAAGCGGAAAACGGTCCCGGTCACCGGTGACAATACGGGACAGCTCCTGGGGCGGGTTAAGCGATGAGACCGCTGCGGAAGCGGTAGTAACGGTTGCCCTGGTCTCAGTAAAAGTATTCCACTGCTGGCAGTTAGGACACCGCCCCAACCACTTGAGGCTTTCCTTGCCACACTGCTGACAGACAAAAATAGTACCATGGCCAGATTTACCTGTTCTAACCATCGTGATAACTTTACCCTATCTTCAAAAGCAAAGCAATCTACCAATCTAACCATTAAAAAGAGGGTAAACAACACCCGGTCAAATACCATAGCAGTATTGCGCTTCGATATCACCGTGTAGTTTGAGAAAAAATTCGACAAAACAAATAGCGTGATAGATGAAAGAAAACAGGTACTACATCACATGGGATCAAGGTTAATTACACCACTCTTACCGCCACTCTTTCTAGCAAGACGGATACATTCAATTTTGATGCCGCGGTCCACCGCCTTGCACATATCATAGATAGTTAAGGCAGCAACCGCCACGGCAGTAAGGGCCTCCATTTCCACACCCGTCTTGCCGATACTCCTCACCGCAGCCATAATCTCCACGATACAATTGCCTTCATCCAGACTGAAGTCAACCTCAACATCCCCGATAAGAAGCGGATGGCACAGAGGTATCAGGTCCGGCGTCCGCTTGGCTGCCATAATACCAGCGAGCCGGGCCACCGTCAGAACGTCACCCTTGACCGTCCCCCCCTTCTTGATGAGATCAAGGGTAGCCGCCTGCATCCTGACAACCCCCCTGGCAACTGCCTCACGCCGAGTATCAGGTTTGGCACTAATATCTACCATCTTAGGATGTCCCCGGGCATCCAGGTGAGTTAGTTCTTCCATAAATTAACCCCCTACTTGAGTCATCGGCCGGTCTCCCGGCAAAAACCCTTCAGACAGGCGGTGACGCAGCGGCTTACTGCTTACCGCAGTGGTTATTAACCGCTTCAGATCCGACGAAGATATGCCACTACGCATAGGCCGCTTTAGATCCACCTCAGCATCAGAGAGTAGACAAGGGCGGAGCTTCCCATCAGCCGTAAGACGTAGCCGATTACAACTAAAACAGAAATGCTCACTGACCGGGCTGATAAAACCAACCGTGCCACGGCCTCCGGGGAAACGGAAGTACCGGGCCGGTCCGTTACCAACCTGTGTCAGACCTGGCTCCAATTCGCCTAACGGCTCAAGACGTCTTTTTATTTCGCTGACCGGAACAAAATACGAGGTCCGATAAGCTATCCCCGCAGTAGGCATAAACTCAATGAAGCGCACATGCCACCCTTCTCCAATAGTCTTTTCGGCAAAATCAAGGACTTCATCATCGTTAATACCGGCCATAACTACCATATTAATCTTCACCGGACTGAGCCCCACCGACCCAGCACTATCAATACCCCTGAGGACATCGACAACATCACAACTGCTGCGAGTAATACTCTTGAATCTATCCGACCGGAGGGTATCCAGACTGATATTGACCCGCTTGAGACCTGCCTGCTTCAGAATAGGAGCATAACTGCTGAGTAATGTCCCATTTGTGGTCAGGGAGACATCCTCAATCGTATCCAACCGCACCAGCATTTGTACCAGATCAGCCAGCCCCAGCCTTACCAGAGGTTCACCACCGGTAAGCCTGACCCTGCTTATACCCAGGTCAGCCGCCGCCTGGACTATGTTATAGATTTCCTCATAAGTAAGAATATCTCCATGAGATATCTGACAAATACCATCAGCCGGCATACAATAGATACAGCGCAGATTACAGCGGTCGGTTACCGAAATACGCAGGTAATTTATCGGCCGTTGAAAAGAATCATAAAGTCCGGTCATAACCCCATCTCCATCAATACCCGGGGTACATTACCGGCTGCCTGTCCCCGATGACTGATTCTGTCCTTCTCATCCAGCGATAACTGGGCCATCGTCCTGCCCAACGCAGGAAGATAAAAGATGGGGTCATAGCCAAACCCTCTTTCTCCCTTCGGCTCAAGGCATATCAGCCCCGGGCACTCGCCGTAACAAAACCCCAACCTTCCATCGGGAGTGGCAACCGCAATAATACAGCGGAAACGGGCAGAACGCTTCTCCCAGGGTACACCTTTAAGTTTGGACAGGAGATAGCTGACCCTGTCGCTATCCGAAGCCCCTTCACCAGCATAACGTGCCGACAGCCGACCCGGCTCACCACCCAGAGCATCAACCTCCAACCCGGAATCATCAGCCAGGGCCACTAACCCGCTCTCACCAGATAATATCACCGCCTTTAGCCTGGCATTCTCCTCCAGGCTCTCCCCTACCTCGTCAACTTCACAGGTAATGCCCCTTTCCTCCAGAGTAACCAGCCTGAAGGGGAGGGTCTGCAACAGGCTCCGGTACTCACGCACCTTGGCCTTATTGTTTGTCGCCAGCAGCAGACATGGCAACGAATCTCCGAATTGGCGGCCCTCTTTAGCTGTTACCACAAAACTCACTGAGGGTCATCGCAGCCATGGTCATCGTCTGAAGCGTGCCTCTTGAGCCGAGCTCGTTAACAACCCTGGCCACAGTAACATTGTCCGGGGCTTCCAGAATATTGACGAAGTCATAGGGGCCTAGCAGAGCATACTGGGCTATTATCTTAACTCCCATAGCCTCGACCTCTTTATCAACCTCTTTAATCCTCTGGGGATGCGACTTTATCGTCTTCCTTCCTTCATCGGTTAAGGTAGTGAGCATAACGTAGGTCGCCATTTGTAACACCTCCGCTATTAGTATCGGCGCCGGAATGAAAGCTCTCTTTCTTCAGCTATTCTAATATTAAAATCAAAGCTTTTCCCATGCAACTCCCCCACACCCACTTTGCCCCTCTTTCAATCCATCCGGTTGCTAATCAAAGCCACCTGCTGACTTGTCCCCTACACCACAAGAACATTCGTAACAAGACAAATCTATATATTACTAGAATAGGCAATGACAGTCTAGCAACCAGAACCGACCGTGTCAAGATAGGCAGATCAAGAGGACCAATTTCAATGCGACAGCATTTTTATGGTATGATAATGGCTACGAAAACAGGGGATTTAGCTGCGGGAAGGAGACGGCAACCATCGAGATAATTCCGGCGATAGATATCAGAAAAGGCAAGTGTGTACGGCTCTACCAAGGTGATTATGACCAGGAAACGGTATTCGATAATGACCCGGTAGAGGTAGCGCTGGAATGGCAGTCAATGGGAGCACCGAGACTGCATATCATCGACCTTGACGGCGCTGCTGCCGGCAAACTCTGCAATCTGGATATTATCAATGAAATAGCCCGCGCTCTCCTGATACCCACCCAGGTAGGCGGCGGCATCCGTCATCTGAACACAATAGAACAACTTCTAAAAACAGGTGTGGATCGTGTCATCCTGGGCACATCCGCTGTAGAAGACCCGACGCTGGTTAAAGAAGCGTGCCACATTTTCAGCGAATCAATTATTGTCTGTATTGATACCAGGAAAGGGAATGTCGCGATACACGGCTGGCAGCAGAAGACCACACTAGGTGCAACAGAACTTGCCAGGTCAATGGCCGAGCTAGGGGTAAAGCGTTTTATTCATACCGATATTAGCCGTGACGGCACCCTTACCGAGCCAAACTTCAGCTCTATTAACGAGATGGTCAATGCCGTTAGCCTACCTATCATTGCTTCCGGCGGCATTTCATCACTGAATCATCTCAGAATGTTAAAACAACTCGGGGTAGAGGGAGCTATCATCGGCAAAGCACTCTATACCAAGGATATCAACCTGAAACAGGCACTAAATACCATCAGTGAATAATTTAAGGCCTTTTTCCGGAGAAACGCCAAGAGCAGGCTGGGAAAACCGCGGTAATATCCATACCTCCGCTCTCCCAACAGGGAAAAGCGAGCCAACTGATTAGACAAGGGGGGTGAGGACAATAGCTGACCTGAAGTTTAACGAGAAGGGGCTTATTCCGGCGATAATTCAGGATGCTGACAGCGGCGAGATGCTGATGCTGGGCTATATGAATGAGGAGGCGCTCCGCCTGACCGTATCCAGCGGCGATGCTTGGTTCTACAGCCGAAGCCGGCAGAAGCTATGGCACAAGGGGGAAACCTCGGGTAACTATATCAAGGTAGTCTCCATCTGGAAGGACTGCGATAGCGATACCATTCTAATTCAGGCGAGACCGGTCGGTCCGGTATGCCATACCGGCAATAAGACCTGCTTCTTCCAGAGGCTTACCGAGCAAGACCTGACCGCCAATAATCCTTGAGGCAATCTAACCTTCCTCGCCAAGCTGATCGACCTCGACAGCCCTTCTTAATGCCGATATGCCAACCTCAAGCTGACTGTCGTCGGGCTCTCTGGTCGTCAGCCGCTGCAGCCACAGACCGGGACCCAGACACGCCCTGATAAAACCGCTGCCGGTATGCCTGGCGCCAAACTGAGCGACCTCATAGCCGATCCCGGCAATAACCGGAACCAGGGCGACTCGCGACAGCACCATGACCTCCAGCGAAGGCCTGCCGATGATAGAAAAAACAATGATAGCGATAATCAGAACCACAAACAGAAAGCTGGTCCCGCAGCGAGTATGCGCCGTACTGTATTTCCGTACCGACTCCAGCTCCAAGGGCACCCCGGCCTCGTAGGCATTCACCGCCTTATGCTCAGCACCATGATAGGCAAACAACTTACCCAGTCCGGGGATCATGGTCAGGATTTTGAGGTAAGCCAGGAAAATAGCCATGCGAATAAACCCTTCAACCAGATGGAAAACGATAGAGGACTCAATATAGGCATCCAGTATTCTGGTCAGGAAAAGGGGCGCAATGAAGAAAATGCCAACCGCAAAAGCAATGGAACCGGCCACCATTCCACCAATGGCCCAGCTCGAGAGCTTCTCTTCTTCCTCTTCCGTGGAAACCTCAGCAGAGTAGACGAGGGACTTGATACCCAGCACCATGGTCTCAATCAAGGCCAGAATGCCCCGGATTAGAGGGACCTGTCTTGCCCGGCTGCTAAGGATAGACGGCAGCGACTGGGTATCCAGAGCTATTCCCCCGCCAGGCCGGCGTACCGCCGTCACCACCACCCTACGCCCCCGCATCATCACCCCATCAATAACCGCCTGACCGCCGTAATTAAACCTCTTCTCCACAAAAAGTAACCCTCAATAAAGAAGAAAGGAGCAGCTTTAATAAAGCTGCTCCCGATGCCACTAAAATGCCTCTTACTGCTACCCTTCCAGTTTGTATCGCCGCTTGAAACGCTCCACCTGCCCGGCAGTATCCATCATCTTGCGTTCCCCGGTGAAGAACGGATGGCACTTGCTGCATAATTCAACCTTAAGCACCTTCCGTGTGGAGCCGGTGACAAAGGTATTGCCGCAGGCACAGATCACCTGGGCATCGGCATAATACTTGGGATGAATCTTGTCCTTCATAGTCCTAAACAGCGTAAACGCTGGCCTTCCTCTTATTCTTTCCAGCCGGCTCGTATTTAACGACGCCGTCAACAAGAGCGAACAGGGTGTAGTCCTTGCCAACGCCGACGTTATTACCCGGGTGAATAGAGGTACCCCGCTGTCGCACCAGGATGGTACCGGCATTAACAACCTGCCCGGCGTATCTCTTGACTCCGAGACGCTGGGAATTGCTGTCCCGACCGTTACGTGTGGATCCGCCGCCCTTTTTATGCGCCACTTACATCACTCCTTATTATCAACGCTACCAGTCTTCCTGGATTTTACTATCTTATCAATAGTCAACCGGGTATAAGGCTGGCGATGTCCTGTTTTCTTACTGTAACGTACTTTAGATTTATACTTGAATACGATAACCTTATCACCCCTGCCGTCACCCTGCGAGGTAGCCACCACCTTAGCTCCGTCAATGGTAGGATTACCCACCACTACCTTGTCCCCATCGGCAATAAGCAACACCCGGTCCAAGTTAATGGTACCACCATCGGAAATATCAAGCCGCTCCACATCTACCGTCTGACCAGGACTTACCTTATACTGCTTACCGCCGGTTTCGATAACAGCGTACATCTTTTTTCTCCCAAACAATTAGAAACAAACTACTTATTCTAGCAATTACTCATTCAGAGTGTCAAGTGGAACGTATCTGTCACTCTCGCCTGATGATAAGGCGCAAAGCAGTCTTCATCTCTTTTCCCTGACGATAACGGGGCAGCGTGTACCCGGTACTGTTGACTGTGATAGAATTTCTTGCGGAGGGCTAGGCCGTCTCGGCTAGCCCTAGCGGTGTTTGGGGAGAAAAATGCAGCCGGAAATAACCGGGCTATTACAGTTAAGCAACGAGATGCCGACCTATCGCCAGCTTATCGACAGTCTGGATAAGCCGGGCGGCAGTGTCAGGGTAGTCGTGCTCAACGCCGCCCGACCTTACCTGATAGCATCGTTATACCACAATCTGAAAAAGCCTATGCTGGTAGTTACGGCGCAGCCGGAGGAAAGTAAAAAGCTCTCCGAGCAGCTGGCAGCCTGGACCCGATCCAGCCAGCTCAGACTCTTCCCCGAACCTGATGTCCTCCCCTACCAGCGGATGATCTCCGACACGGCAACCGAGATGGAGAGACTTCAGGTACTTTCCACCCTGGCCGGTGCGGTAGGAAAGCAGGATGCCCCCCTGACGATCGCCTCTACCCCGGCACTGATGCAGAAGGTGGCACCGTACCGCGATTTTACCTCTACCCTCCATACAATCAGGGTGGGCGACAGCACCGAATCGCTCAGTCTACTGAAGCGCTGGCAGGCAATAGGCTACCGGATAAAAGACACGGTGGAGACCCCCGGTACCGTCAGCCGACGCGGCGGCATCATCGACATCTACCCGCCCTCCAGCGACCTGCCGGCCAGACTGGACTTCTACGGCGATACCATCGACAGCATCCGTCTCTTCGACCCGGTCAGTCAGCGCTCAATGAAGAAGGTGTCCGAAGTAACCGTCACCCCGGCCACCGAGCTACTAGCACCGCTGTCAAGCAGCAAAGAGGAGATCAGACAGGCCTTAGCCAGTATCGACCCGGCCGTCTGCAACGACGGGGTGCGCCGACAGCTTGAACAGGAGATGGCGATACTGCTCGATGGGGAGGTATCCGCAAGGATGCTGTTCTACGCCCCGCTGTTCAACAGCGACAGTATCCTAAGCTATCTGCCCCGAAACACGTTGGTAGTATTGAACGAACCGCGCAGTCTGGCTTCAGCCGCTGCAGACCTAGAAGCCAAAGCCGATGAGCTGCGTACCGAGAAAATGGAGCGAGGCGAGCTGCCCCACAGTTTTCCCAGACCGTATTTCACCTGGCAGGAACTGGAAGCGGCGATCGGTAAAGAGCGCTGTCTCGCAATTACCGCCTGGGACAAGGCCTCCGCCGAAGAAACACTGCGGCTGAACTTCACCCCCACCCCCAGCTACGCGGGACAGCTGCCGGCCTTTGTCAGGCGAGCGAAACAACTCCAGAGGCAGGGACACCGCATCATCATCGTCAGCCACCAGGCAAGCCGCCTCTCAGAAATACTCGGCGAAGCGGATATTATCACTGCCCCCCTCACCAAAATCAAAGAGACGCCTGCCCCGGGTTCTCTCACCCTGATCCAGGGTCTGCTGGCCGAGGGCTGGACAATGAACGGAGCCAGCCACCTCTTCACCGACTACGAAATCTTCGGCTTCAGCAAAGAGCGGCGTCTCACCAAGAAACGCCCGGTTTCCCACCAGCAACTCCTTAACGACCTGAGCCCGGGAGACTACGTGGTACACATCGAACACGGCATCGCCCGTTTCAGCGGTGTCACCACCATGGAGAGCGCCGACACCGAGAAGGAGTACCTGGTACTGCAGTATGCTGGCGGCGACAGGCTCTACGTTCCCACCGACCAGATATACCGCATCAGCCGCTATGTCGGCGCCAGCGAGCAGCCGCCGGTGCCAAGCCGGCTGGGCACCCCGGAATGGAACCGTACCAAGCAGAAAGCCCGGGCGGCGGCGGAAGAAATCGCCGAAGAGCTGCTCACGCTCTACGCGGCCCGGGGCGTCGTCGACGGATTCCCCTTTTCCCCCGATACGACATGGCAGCAGGAGCTGGAGGCTTCATTTCCCTACCTCGAGACCCCGGACCAGACCAAAGTCCAGCAGCAGGTAAAAGAGGATATGGCACAGCCCAAGCCCATGGACAGGCTGGTCTGCGGCGATGTGGGCTACGGTAAAACCGAGATAGCTATCCGGGCCGCTTTCAAGGCGGTGGTGGACAATAAACAGGTGGCGGTGCTGGTACCGACCACCGTACTCGCCCAGCAGCACTTCACGACATTCAGCCAGAGGCTGGCCGCTTTCCCGGTCAGAATCGAGGTACTGAGCCGGTTCAAGACCCAGAAGGAACAGAATACCGTCATCGAAGGGCTGGCTAAAGGCAATGTGGACATCTGCATCGGCACCCACCGGCTGCTGCAGAAGGACGTTACCTTTCGAGACCTAGGGCTGGTCATAATCGATGAAGAGCAGCGCTTCGGCGTCAACCATAAGGAATACCTCAAGCAGATGCGGCGGGAAGTGGACGTGCTTACCTTAAGCGCCACCCCCATCCCCCGTACCCTGCATATGTCTCTGGTCGGGGTACGCGATATGAGCACCATCGAGACCCCGCCCGAAGACCGTCTGCCCATCAAGACCTTCGTCGCCGAATACGACGACGGTCTGATCAGAGAGGCCGTCCTGAGGGAACTGGAGCGCAACGGACAGGTATTCTTCGTCCACAACCGGGTACAGAGTATCGCCATGGTCGCCGGACGCCTCGAGCGGCTGGTGCCCGAAGCCCGTATCGCCATCGCTCACGGCCAGATGTCCGAGGCTGAACTGGAAACGGTGATGACCGATTTTGCCCGGGGTAAGGTAGACATACTGGTCTGTACCACCATCATCGAATCCGGGCTGGATATGCCCAACGTCAACACCCTGATAGTCAACAAAGCGGACAGGTTCGGCCTGACCCAGCTTTATCAGCTGCGCGGGCGGATCGGCCGGGGCACCAACCTCGCCTACGCCTACTTTCTCTACGACCGGGGCAAGCAGCTGACCCACACCGCCGAGAGGCGACTGCGGACCATCTTCGAGGCCACCGAGCTGGGCG
>JAQTTS010000441.1 GCA_028710655.1 Dehalococcoidales bacterium | reverse complement strand
CTACCGCGCAATTCTGGACGCTGAGAGTGTCCCTATCGTCGAAACCGGAGCAGTCGAAGCCAGAACAGGGAAAATTGAGGTAATTGAGGGTGATATCTGATGGCCTTTTCACTCGTGGGATGGTCTGAATCTCAGGATACCGGCGGTGTTCTTACCGAAATGGCTGCGCTCAAAGACCAGCACGTCACCACCAAGGGCGATGATGTCCTGATACCGAGTTTCGCTCCTAATCTGATAGCTCTGTATGCCCTCGGCGCAACGATTACCCGGGCACAGTTTTCGAGTCCCAGTCTTCGTGAACGCTCTCTCATCGATATCAGTCCGATTGATATCGGTGCTGAACCCGCTTCGAATCCGCGTATCGTGGATTTCGTTGAACGTCCCATTCCGCTCACTCCCGGCGAAGGTGCCAGGTTTCTTGTGGCCGAAGGCGCTGCCGGTGCTGAACGTGAAACAGGCCTTGCATGGCTTCAGGGTGAGCGTGAAGACGTTCCGGCGGGCGAGATTGAGACAATCCGGTGCACGGCCAATACTACCCTCACACCGTCTCAGTGGTCCCTCTGTGAACTCGACCTGAGTCAGCAGCTGAGAGCGGGTCGCTACGCTATCGTTGGCATGTCTGCGATCTCCGCAGGCGCAATTGCAGCACGTCTGGTCATTCCGGGAAGTGCCTACAGGCCGGGTATCCTCGCCTTTGATACCGAAACGGATTTCGGCACCACCTTTGCACGTAACGGCAGACTCGGAAAGTGGGGCGAATTTGAACACGTCTATCCGCCGCAGGTCGAATTTCTCTCCGTCTCCGCAGATACGGCGGAGACGGTCTATCTGGACGTTATCAAGATGGAGTGAGGCATGTTAGAGGTGGCAGTTGATGGGGCGATCCTCATCCCCGTTTACGCTATCGGGTGTGGCTTTGGTGCCCTGATTTTCGTCGGATGCGCTAAGGTCGCCACGGCGCTCCTTGGAAATGCTCAGGAATTACAGGATAATTCCTCAAAACCCTAATTTTTGGAGGTATTAGAGAATGAAGTTTAACTATGCAGTTTTAGTGGGAACAACACCAGAAAGGGCCGTCGTTCCTAATCCCAAAAGAACGTCCCTGACGATATTCAACAACTCGACCACAACACCGGTGTATTATGGCGCAGATTCTGGTTTGAGCACCACCGAGGGAATGGTTATCCTCCCCCAAACCGGATGGTCGTTTCTCGATGGCCTCGGAGATGACCCTCAGACGGCGTTTTACCTCGTCGTTGCGTCAGGCACGGCTGATGTGAGGATCGCCGAAGGATATGCACCGCCTGAAAAATCCACCCCAGTAAAGGAGGCTTAATCATGCCTATGGCCATAGGCGCTCCGGTGGCGAGGGTTAGCACACTGATTGTGGACGCTGATCTCGATATGGGTCCGTATGCCCTCAAAACCGACAGCATCGATGAATCAAGCCTGGATAACGGCGTTGTTATCGACGGTGCCACCGCAAAGGATGGGACATGTCAGTCAAAGGAGAGCACACATAACTATGACGTTTCGCCGCTCTTCAGCATTGTGGCGTCCGATAACGTGCTCAGTTCAAACCCTACAGAGATATGGACTTATGCTGGAATTCTTCGGAAAATCTACTTTCCGTTTCCTCGGGTCATCAGAGGGTCAACGGCGACAATATCGTTTGAGTATCGCACCGATTCGTCGATATCGGATCATGCCCATAACTTCTACTTGAAGACCGACAGGGGCACTATCCTCTGGTCTGCGGTGAACTCCAAGGTCGATACCTACACGCCGGTAACAGTCTCCGACGTGAGCTTAACGGATGTGTCCTATCTGTATCTTGAGACGACCCGGGTTAGTACCCAGGGTCGGGGGTATGTGCGCAACGTGAGCGTCAAGGCGGATGCTACGATAGTTCAGGGTCAGATGCCAACATCGGGGTGTGAGATAGTATGAATGGAGAAATTAACGGCGGTAGAGCGCTTGTAGAGCGTATGGTGAATGAGGCGGAGGGTAAAATCCGTGATGCCGAAGAAGTAATAGGTATCATGAAATTGGCTGGCGAAGACGTCTCCGATGAGGAAAATCTCCTGGCTGAGCTTAAGGAAAAGGTCGCTCGATATCGGGCGGCCCTGACGGGGAGTGTCTGAGTATGGGCCTATTTGGGGTCGATATAGATTTCGACCCGTTTAAACTCGTTAACGACTCAATCAACGGTATTTACGGGCTTGTAGATGGCGTGAAGGCGGCGGTCATGGAAAATGTTAACAGTGTTTACGACTACTTGAAAACCATATATCAGGAGGCTGTTACCCGATTCGATGCCGTTATGAAGACAGTTGACGAATTAGGCGGTAGTCTGAGGGCGATCATAACCGACGTGATTGATGATGCCGTATCGTCCATCACGGCGTTATACGAGAGTCTCTCCTCTGGTATTGTTAATCTGATAGAGGCGGTGCGCACTCTCCCCGACACCGTCAGGGGTATCGTGTCGGGCCTTATCTCCGATGCCCGGAAAGCGATAGAATCAGCGCTTTCTGCAATGCAGGCCGTGATTATGGCCGGAATTGAACCCATCGGGAAGGACGTTAGAATGCTCGTTGATGCCTTGACGAAACCTGATAAATTGGGCGACCTCCTCTTGAGTGCGCTTGTGGCGGTGTGGTAACATGGCCGGGCTTGGAGAACTCT
>JAQTTS010000440.1 GCA_028710655.1 Dehalococcoidales bacterium | reverse complement strand
CCCGATGACATCCCGGTGCTCAGCATGAATATGAGTGGCGCTGACCTGCAGACCATTGCGGATGCAGCCCAACGGTTGAACAAGGTGTCCCAGGGCAGCCGCGAGGAGCTGGCAAAAAACTTAAAAGGCGTCCCAGGCGCCGCTTCCACTTCGAGCTCTGCCTAGCCCTGGGGGCTCCGTACGTCCATCCGGACCTGTTGCTCCCGGAACTAACTGAGGAGCAGCTGGCTGAATGGGAGGAGTTCAATCGGCTTGAGCCAATCGGCAGCTACAAGATGGATTACCATTTCGCCCACCTGTGCAATTTACTGTTTAACATTGCCCAGGGATTTGCCGGCGGGCAGAAACGGGCTGTGGCCAAGCTGCTGGACTTCATGCCCCACTGGTATACACAGTATGGTCCTGGGATTCCGGCACCGGTCAAGAGGCAGTCGTTGGACGAGATGAAGAAGGTGATTCTGTCTATAGCGGGTAAATCTAAGGGGAAGAAGTAGATGCCAACTGGTCTTGATATCGGGTCTATGTTTGCTGTTATGGGCGTCGACATGTCCCCCATGAAGCAGGCAGAGCAAGGCCTGCGCCAGTTTGATTCTGTTGCCCAAACCACCTTATCGAGTGCCGGCAGTGCTGCCTCACAATGTGCATCCAATATGCTGGCCATCGTCGGGGTCACCCTGTCTGTTGCCGGGGCCTTTGCCGTTGCCCATAAGGCTGCAACCTCTTGGTATTCCGCCATATCCAGCGGCATTGACAAGGTGGAGAGCTTCAAGAAGGAGATGATCTCAACCAGCTATCTGCTGGCCGCCCAGTCAGATGTGAAACCTCCTGATCTCAGCAAGGCCTATACTGCTTGGGGCAATTACTACAAGTGGATGTATGATCAGTCAATGAGGGCTGACAAGGCCGCTGCCTCGGGCATGGAAGATATCATGGCCGTGTCCACCCAGTTACTCAAGAAAGGAGTGGTCGCCAAGACTCCGGAGCAGTTCGACGTCATTGCCCGCCTGACCGATGTTATGAAGGGTGCTGTTCCGGCCTACGCCAGCCTGGCCATGCAGGCGCGTGGTGAGATTGAGGCCATGTTGAATGGTGTGCAACGTATGGGTGCTCAGACGGCTATGATCCTCTCTGCCCTTGACCCCAAGTACAAGGAAAACATGGCCAATGCCAGGGCGACCCGTACTGAATTGGAATACCTTAACAGCCTCCTACCCAAGATCGAACAATATAACCTGGACATGATGGGGACCATGGATGCCGTCACCTCGTCCATGAAGTCCGCTTGGTCGGTGGTGCAAATCAAAGCCTTTGGTGATGCCCACAAGGAGGTTGTACGATTCCTTGGTGAGTTGGGCAACCGAATCGTTGACAATGGCAAGCTCACCCAGCAAGGTGAACGTCTGGCCTTGGCTTTGGGACAGGCTTGGTCGCAGGCCAAGGTCAAGATCACCGAGGCATTTGACTATATCCTGACCAATTTTCCAACCATCGTTGAGAGTTTTGGCAAGGCGGTTTCTGGTACAGCCAGGTTTGCATCTACTGTGATTTCAACAATTATGACTGTAACTAACTGGGTTAAAAATAATTATGAGTTGATAAAAAGCCTGGCTGAATTAGTCATTATTAACAAAATAGTTTCCTGGATGGTCAGACTTGGCGCAGCAACAATTGGGGCTATAGCTAATTTTGAGATTCTAGGAGTATCTGCCGGTACAACTGCCCTGGCAACAGTAGCATTAGGAAAAGCTACAACTTCACAAAGTGTTGCAGCCGGCGTCGCATCTGTTGCAAATGCCACCCTGACCTCAACTACTATTGCCTGTACTGAGGCTACATTGGCTGCCACCATAGCACAGAGGGGTTTGGCCTCCAGTGGCTATCTTGTCATGGCCAATGCCTATGGGGCCGTGACCGGGGTCAGGACCTTGACCGGAGCCGTAACTCTGGGTGGTGAGGCAGCCGCCACAGCGGCGGTAAGCTACGGAGTCCTGGAGACTGTTCTCGGTGGGATAGTTTTGAAGTTGGCTGCTCTGGCCGCCGTTGGTGGAATTTATGGGGCCTACAAGACCTTCACAGAGCCTGGACAACTTACTGGACCCACTGCATCAGGCGATCCTTTTGCAGACATTGTAGCTGGTGCCAGAGATAAGGATGTTTTGGCTGCAAAAAAGGCTGCGTTTGTTGGACCACCCAGCCCTACTGCCGCCCAGATTCAGATGCAGCAATTGCAAGACCGTTTGCAAACAAATCTTAATGCCCCGCCCACGCCTAACATCCGCCCGCCCGGAGCCAAGGATGAAAAAGGAGGCAAGGGTGGTGCTGGAGCTGCCGACCAGGCGGCCAGCCGGGTCCAGTCAATCATGGAGACCCTGGACCGGGAGCTGGCCAAGGTCTATGAGGGCTCCATGGCTGAGTCCGTGGCCTGGGCCAATAAAATGATTGGTGACCTGGACAAGCTGCAAGCCAAGGGAGCTGATGTCTCCGGTGCTGTGCCCAAGGTATGGCAGGTAGCCCTGGCCAAGACCCAGAAGCTGAACGATGATTTCAACAAGTGGTATTCCGGGGCCATCGGGGACAACTACGCCAAGATCAAGTCAGAGGAGGACGACAAGACCAAGAACTTCGTCATGAGCCATAAGACCATGGAGATACTGGCGGCACAGACAGGCAAGTCTATGGTGGACCTGGTGGCCG
>JAQTTS010000439.1 GCA_028710655.1 Dehalococcoidales bacterium | reverse complement strand
TTGTCGGCAAGCCCATGATTGAGCTACACGACCGAGCGGGCAGGCGCATCATCACCAAGATAAAGCGCAGGGATATAGCGAGGTTGTCACCATGATAACCATCCGCCGCTGGATACCCGTAAAGGAGTTCGTACGCGCCATGAGGTGTCTAGCCATGTGTAAGTACGGTCGTATGAGAGCCATGGGAAATTGAAAGGAGCGGGACATGATGAGTGATGGAGAAAACAGGGGACGGATGCTTTTGGTGCTTGCAATAGTAACTGTTGCCACACTCCCCCTGGAAGCGCTTTGGCTGATGCTTCTCTGGGGGGCGGTCGTGGTACACGGCTTCGGCGGCCCGACTATGGGGTACGGGACTGCAGTTTTCGCCGTGTTGCTACTGAGCTGTCTTGGTGGTTGCTGTCGGGGGATTCAGGTGAAGGAAGGGAAGTGAAACCATGCTATTCAAACGCGCGTACGAACGAGGCTTCCGTGACGGTGCTCGTCTCGCCGTGGAGGTCGTGGAGGAAGTGCTACAGGCGATGAAGGAGGAACGCGAGGAGGAGCTGTGCGCGTGTTCGCCGGGAGGGACGGACGCGGAGGATGAGCTGCCGGAGTTCCATTCTATCCCTTGGCAAAAGATAGTGGGGTCTCCCACCCCCCATATTAACCCCGAGGACGGCAGCAAGCATTACGGCTGCTCATGCTGGGATTTGCATCGGGGTTATACGGGTGGGACATTGCCTCCCGACCCCGATTTATTCTCGCCGCTAGAGGATAAGTTACCACCCATTCCCAGGGGCATCCCTCGCGGACCGTCAACCTTACGGAAGGTGAGAGAAGGATGATTTTATACCTAGCGGGCAAATACCGGGGCGACATAGACGCCAACATCGCCGCAGCGAGGAAGGTAGCCATAGAGCTATGGGAGGCGGGGTTCACCGTTATATGCCCCCACCTCAACACGGCGCACTTCGAGGTTGACTGCCGTGTTCCCGAGGAAGCCTACCTGCGGGGTGACTTGGAAATCCTCAACCGCTGCGATGCCATAGTCATGCTCCCAGGTTGGGAATCCAGCGAAGGAGCCTGCGCCGAGAGGGAGTGCGCCCTCCACGCTATCATACCCGTTTACTATTGGCCCGATTATCCAGGGAGGGAGGAATGATGAAGAAGCTCATATGCGATAAGTGTTTGAAGGAGGTTAAACACCTTAATGAAGCGCATTTGGGGCTTGATTGGTATTGCGCTAGGGGCGATGGCACACGCATGGAGATAGGCGGTATTTGCGACAAGTGTCTGAAAACACTCAAGGCGCATATCAAGTTGTGGATGAAGTAGGGAGGGAGGAATGATGAACTACGAATGTTGGATGTGTGGGAAGAAAAAAAGAGATGAAATCGTGAGGGTGGTATTTGAAAGAGCCGAGCCCCACGCGAAACGATTGATATGTGGGAACTGTTATTCGAGGATGGATTCTCTCGCCGTTTATAGCATCCCCGCGAGGAAGAAGCAGCAACTCTTGAACCCCCCCGAACCCAACCGCGAGAAGTACCCCCTCGAAGACTTCATGGCTCAGGTAGCCAAGAGGTTGGAAAAGGGCACGGTGGAGTACGGGGCTGAGTCCTATCTCACCGACAACGTTACCCGGCAGATAAAGGAGGAATTGGAGGATGTAGCAGGGTGGGCCTCTCTCGGGTGGGCCAAATTGAACAGGGTGGAGGAACTGTGGAAGGAGCTGCGGGAGCTCGTGGGGAGTGAGGAAGGATGAGGTGCGCCGAACATACCCTAGCCGCCCTCGGCTTTGTCGCGTTGCTATTAATCCTCGCTGTCCTATACGACATTCTCACCGACGGGGATAAGCGGATGTGGAAGGAGGCACGTTATGACGGATTTAGAGTACGCTGACGCCAAACAGGCTATAAACGACCTTGACATGACCTTGCCCCTGGCTGACTTCCTCAAGCAGCTCTACTGGATAGTGTTCCTCCACCATGACGAGGAAAGCATGTATGTGTGCAGCATGGAGAAGCATTCGAGCTTTATCGGGGGGGCGGGGGCATGAGGGTTAGGGGGCGTTATGCCGTGGCAGGGTGACCAATTCGAGTACACGAGGGGGTATATCCGCTTCCTTCTCGAAACTTTCTTCGAGAGGCAGGAGGAAGTGAGGCGGGTAAGCCGTGACCCGTTTCGCTCATCGGCTATGCCCTACTACGATATGCTCTGCGCCTTGGACGGGGTGACTTTCACAAAAAAACAATGGGAAGCCTTCTATATGCGGTTATGCGGGCATACGCAGTTCGAAATAGCTGCTGCCTTGGGTATTTCTAGGAGGTCGACGCGAGACCGGATAAGTAGCGCCGAAGAAAAAGTTATGGGTTTTTTTGAAAGACATACCGCCATAAGACCCCTCCCACGGGGGTAAGTAAGTGAAAGGGAAAATATTATGCAAGCCAAACAACATCTTGAAGACGAGGCTAATAAACTCTTAAGTCCATTCTGGGGCGAGGGGGAATACCCAGTATTATCGCCTCGTATGCTTCGGCGTAGAGAGGAAAAAGAAATACCTTACCCCAGCTTGGACTTACTCTTTCACAAGGGCTGCGACAAGGTAGCCTAGTTTCGCCCCGCCGAGGTTGGGGATCGGGGTATCTCCCGGTCGTGGTGGAGTATCGTAAGACCCGTCAACCCGTTGCGCAGCGGGCCGGGCAGCGGGTAGGCG
>JAQTTS010000048.1 GCA_028710655.1 Dehalococcoidales bacterium | reverse complement strand
TAGGACTCTGTAATCCGATCAATCCGAATGGGGAATCGTGTACTTTGTCCCAAAGGAGGAATCTCATCTGCCTACCGTAGGGTCTTTGATAAGGGATTGTCCACCATACTAGATTCCACCACCGGAACATGTTATCTTCGAATGAATCTGATTTGACCTCCCTAAGTTCCAAATCAATCTTGTTTGGACTAATATCATCTCCGCTTCTACAGTATTGCTGTGCTTTGTCTCGATACCGCCGTAGGAAATTGTGATGAGCAGCAATTTGTTCAAGGCGTGATCTCTGTTGAACATCTTTGTATGCTTGCTTATCACAAATAGCCGGTCTTATATGAGGATTGATCTTGAAGCCTTGCTCCTTCAAAACGGCTATAATCTTCCCTTTTAGTTCTTTGTCTTTCATCCAACTTCGCCTTTTCAACCACAAAAGACCGGATAAAGTCACTCTATGTTTTTACCTTGCAAACACTTCCCCCACTTTCTACACTCTCTAAGTTATTCTGAATAGCTTGGAGTACCCAATCTTGTATTGTTTGGTCAGCTTCAGCTACACGAATACGCACTTTTTTGTGCACGGTTTCAGGCAATCGAACATGAATCATCCTAGTTCTCTCTTCTGTTGAATTCTTTGTTTCCATATTCTTCCTGGCTGGCATATGGTTTTGTTACAAATCTATCAGCGTTATTGGGTATTAGTCAATAGAGAACCGTTGAAATCTTTAATAGTATGTTTGAAGTCAAGGGTAAGAAGAAAGACTCAAGTAACAATACGTCATGTTCATCCCACAATGCTTGTTGACACTATTCTATCCTATAGATGTATAATGCCAACTGAAATGACTCTCGTATTCGATGAAATAGGCCGTTGGTCAGAGATAAAGCTAGATATTATCGAGAAATATGCTTTACCGTACTCTCAAATTCTTTCAAGCCGAACTAACCCCGAATTTCACCATGTCTACATTGATGCCTTTGCTGGCTCTGGAACACACATTTCAAGAACTACTGGAGACCCTGTACGTGGTAGTCCCCAGAGAGCCTTAGACATCAATCCCCCTTTCAAAGAGTATTACTTTATTGATACAGACGGTGCTAAGGCAGCCGAACTAAAAAGGATTGTATCAAATCGCCCAGAGGCTCACGTCCTTGAAGGTGATTGTAATTCAAAATTGCTAACAGAAGTATTCCCAAAAGTTAGGCGTGGAGACTACCGCCGGGGGCTTTGTCTTCTTGATCCTTATGGATTGGACTTGGATTGGAAGGTAATAAAGACAGCTGGGCAAATGAGAAGTATCGACATGATTCTCAATTTCCCAGTCATGGATATGAATCGCAATGTACTTTGGAGCAATCCTGAAGGGGTAGATCCAGCAGACATTGCACGGATGAATACCTTCTGGGGAGACGATTCCTGGAAAGAAACCGCTTACCATCAACAACCCAATCTTTTCGGAGAGGTGTGGGGGATAAAAGAAAGCAATAGAACAATCGCCTTGGCCTTTAAAGAACGCCTTCAAAAAGTGGCAGGGTTTACACATGTTTCACAGCCACTACCAATGCGGAATTCGAGAGGTACTATTGTATACTACTTGTTCTTTGCATCACAACAGCAGGTAGCTGACGACATCATAAAACATATATTCGATAAGTACCGTATCCAGGGGATGCAGTAATGGCGTTATCATCATCTATAGAATGGACCGAATCCACCTGGAATCCCTTGACAGGATGCACGAAAGTTAGCTCAGGGTGTGCGAACTGCTATGCCGAGCGCATGGCATTAAGACTAAAAGCAATGGGCAATCTTAATTATGCCAATGGTTTTAGTGTCACTACGCATGAAAATGTGCTTGAGCTTCCACTACAGTGGAGAAAACCACAGACCATATTTGTCAATTCAATGAGCGACCTCTTCCATGAGGATGTCCCAGAAGAATTCGTCTTTCGTGTTTTTGATGTTATGCGCCGTGCAGATTGGCATTGTTTCCAGGTTCTTACGAAAAGGTCCGGAAGGCTGGTTGATCTTAACCCACGACTACAATGGATGCCAAACATCTGGATAGGTATCAGCGTAGAAGATCAGGATCATACCTTTCGCATTGACCACCTGCGGAGAACGGGAGCAAATGTTAAGTTTCTCTCACTAGAGCCTCTTCTTGGACCTATTTCCAGTCTTAGCCTAGAAGCAATAGACTGGGTGATTGTAGGAGGTGAGTCTGGCCCCAGATCTAGGCCCATGAGAGAGTCTTGGGTGATTGATATCCGCAATCAGTGCCAAGAGGCAAAAGTGCCATTCTTCTTCAAGCAGTGGGGTGGCACAAACAAGAAAAGGGCGGGGCGAGAACTTGAGGGGCGTACTTGGGATGAAATGCCATTACTATCACACATGTGTCGAAGGCAACAATAAATCAGATGGCTTGCAATTACTTTGTTAAGGATGGAGCGGCCGAAAATGGACGAGGAGACAGAACGTAAGCTTTTTCAACGAGCACAAACTACCAATTCGATGAAACAGGAGTTCGAGCAAACTTTGTCAGAGCGAGTAGAACGTTATTTACAAGTGAAACCTCATGAAATTATCCCCAACGCACCTTTTGCTGCACCATCGGCACAGTGTAGTTTTTTATTTCGGGACGGTCATTTCTATGCTTGTATAGCACTTGTTCAAGCAGTAGCAGAAGCTATAGTAAGACATGTCTGCGATATAGACTTTGGTAAGCATGATAGGGTCTTTGAGAAAAATGTAGCAAAGCTTCATACAAGGAAATTCATAGATAATAAACTACAAGAAGATTTGCTCAAGATATGGGATAAACGAGATGACTACCATCATCTGAATTCGAATGTGGAATCTGATAAAGTCACCTTGGAGAAATTAGCCAAGGAGAAAGCTTGCCTCCTGGTTAAAGTCGAAAGCGAAATATTTAGATTTACCTTTGGCAATGATGGCAGTATCATCCCAAAGTATCCCCAATACTGGAAAATTACGGGTGATCAAGCAGAGGTATTTCTCAGGCTTGAGCCATAACCATAAAAGATAAAATGGTTACCTTCACCTTGCTAGTTTGGTAACCTATAATGCTAAGCACTACACGATTCATCTTTCAAGTGTGATATGATATCAGGAGTTGTTGGAGCATAGGAATCAGTTCCTTTTTCTCAAACAGGAGTTCGGGAACTGTCCCGAAAGGCCCACCAAGGGATACAATAGGCAGAACTCCGGTTACCTTTTGACTACTGCCATGTCTCATAGCTTCCTTGAAGCATTAGCTCACCTTCCGGACTGCGGTGGCGCCGCCATTATCATGGACCGGCTGGTAATTATCCTGTGCGATCTTGAATCGATAGACGAAGCCATAGCTTTTACAGTAGACACGGCATGAAAGAAATAATACTAGCCTCAGCATCACCAAGAAGAAAGGAATTACTGGGGAACATAGGCCTCAGATTTGAGGTCGAACCAAGTAACTACACAGAAGATATAACTTCGGACTTACAGCCGCACGCCCTTGCCCGGAAAATATCCCTTGAAAAAGCCAGGGCGGTTGCAGACAGGCATAGAAATGCCATAGTCATTGCCGCCGATACCTTTATTGTTTTCGGCAGTCAAATATTGGGTAAGCCACACACAGAAATAAAGGCACGAAAAATGCTGGAGGCGATAAGCGGCAAGTCCCATTCTGTAATCACGGGCTTTAGTATCATAGACACCGATAAAAACAAAACTCTCTCCAGATCAGTAGAAACAAAAGTTTATTTCCGAAGATTGACATCGTCCGAGATTGATAGCTATATCAAATCGAAGGAGCCATTAGATAAAGCAGGTGCCTACGCCATTAATGGGTTGGGTGCTGTTTTCGTTGATAAGATCGAGGGGGATTATTTCAATGTAGTTGGGCTCCCGTTGAGTGCTCTGACGGAAGCCTTAAAAGAATTTGGCATCAACATATTGTAGGGATTGGTGCGGTATAACATCGGGCAGTGATAGGATTGACAAAAGTCTAATGGTGTGCAGAACCGAGAACAAAGTTAGCCGCATTCTCACCAGCGACATAGCCGGTAGAAAAAGCAGCCTGAAGATTATAACCACCAGTCTCAGCATCAATGTCCATCACCTCACCACAAAAATAGAGCCCTGCGACCAGGCGTGAGGCCATAGTGCGAGGGTCAATCTCCTTCAAAGAGACACCACCAGCAGTCACCATAGCCGAAGTTAATGGCAATGGAACCCTGATGTTAAAACGGAGCGACTTAATCATTATTAACAGCTGCTCTCGTTCTTCAGCAGTGATCTGGTAGCCACATTTTGTAGACGGAATACCAGTCATCTCAACAAATGGCTCAACCATTTTTTGCGGCAAGAGTCCCTTGAGGATGTTACGATAGTTTCGTTTCCCATAGTGGTCAAAATCTCGCTGTAGTCGCTTGCGTAGCTCCTTATCGCTGAGTGCCGGTTTGAGATCAATGGATACGCTGACCGGCCCGCGTTTAAGAGCATCGACTATGGCCAGGCTCATTTGCAGTGTGATTGGCCCGCCTATGCCGAAATGGGTCATCATCATCTCACCCATACGACTTTCTATAACAGGCAGTCGCGGGTGTGTGCCAATTATGCCCCGTCCCGAGTCTCTGGCCGACATCATTGAAGTATTGATCTCGTCAGCCGTGCACTGATATGCCGTCAAGCGTACATTACGTAAACTGACGCCCTGCATACTTCTGGCGCGCTCCACCTCAAATACCACCAGAGGCACCAGAGCAGGACGTAACTCGATAATGGTATGGCCAATATCAGCAGCCATACGATACCCGTCACCGGTAGAACCAGTACCTGGAAAAGAAGCGCCACCAGTACCCAGGATAACTGCCGCGGCAGGATATGTCTGTGAGCCGGTTTGAACACCTACTACCCGCCCTTTATCCACCATTATGTTGGTTACGCGGGCACCAGTCTGTATCTGGACCCGATGATCGGCCAGGTAGTGTTTAAAGGCTTCGACGATGTCCCGAGCATCATCAGACGCAGGAAAGACTCGCCCACCACGTTCAGTCTTGGTTTCCACAGCGTAACACCTTAAAAAATCCAATAAGTCATCTCGAAAGTAACGCTTGAAGGCACTATAAAGAAAGCGGCCATTAGCACCATACATGGCAATAAAGTCATCCCACTCTTTGGTATTGGTCAGGTTACAGCGTTTCTTGCCGCTGATACTAACTTTTCTACCGAGACGTTCGGTCTTTTCCAGGAGAAGCACATGGGCACCCGATTCGGCAGCTCGCCCGGCAGCCATCATGCCACTGGCTCCACCACCGACAACAATGACCCGTTTAGTAGTGATATCTGCCATTCCTAATTCATTTCCGTCCGATTCCAGCTCCTATCGACAAATTGTGCTTTAGCAGCCTGAGCTTGTCAAGAGGAAGAGGATAAATCCTTGATTGATTGGGTATCACACAATGCTCGGTAACTTGCAGCCTTGTATCAAACCCGCCTAGTTATGGTATTATTCTCGTTGGAACCGTTTTCTTGGGACATAAGACTGGTGTGATTGAAGAGAAAGCAAATGCGGAAGCTTACTATTCGCCTCGTAGTCTTCTTAGTTATAGCCTTGGTTGTATCCGGCTGCAGCGGGCCGGGCGGGTCCCGGGTAAACCTGAATGAGGAGTTTGCCTTATCTCCAGGCCAGCTTGCCTTTGTTGAGGGAGAAAACCTGTCAGTCAAGTTTTTGGAGCTAGTGGAAGATAGCCGTTGTCCGACGGGGGTGACCTGTATCTGGGCAGGTAGGATTGCTGTCATGGTCGAACTGACACACGCAGGATCGCCCGTCCGCCTAACATTGACCGAGCCCGGCTTGACCGACGAATATTCCAGAGAAAGTCACCAGGGGTATGAACTCGCCTTTCACATGACTCCATATCCTCAGGCTGCCGAGGAAATACCCGCCAGTACCTACCGTTTGCACTTGATTATCAGAAAGCTACCGAACTAACAGGTATATCTAGTGATGTATCGTTACATACTGAGAGCAAAAGTTATGCCGTACATTGAAAAGACCCGGGCGAATGAATCTGTTCACCCGGGCCTTTTGATTTGCCCGAATCTAATATACTATTTCTTTACCCGGTAATAATCTACACCGGAGAGTTAGAAGCCGCTGCCATCGGGAATGCCGTCGCCGGAATTGGGAGCAGGACCGACCGGCCCGGAACCGGACCCGACCTCACCATTAGCTCCGTTAGGTCCGTCAAATCCGCTGCCATCAGAGACACCATCTCCGGCATTAGGAGCAGGCCCCATCGGTCCGGAACTGGCGGAGGCAACACCCGCAAAAGCAACTGTCATGATTGCGGCCAATGCCATTGTCAACCCCAGTATTTTCAGCGTTCTCCTCATAAGTTCGACTCCTTTCTTTTTATTTTTATATTCGGTATTTCATTTTAGCTAAGCTTATCAACAAGCTGCCCGGTTAAGATTGTTGCCCCTTCTGAGCACCACCCTGCCCGCCGGGTGTTGTGTTCGGCCCGTTGGCATTGTCGGGTTGACCCGATTGGCCGGACTGCTGATGCGACTGTTGCGCGCCCGCACCTTGATGCTGCGCGTTCTGGATAGTCTGGCGAATCTGTTCCATTTTCTGTTCGCAATGGCCGATCGCCGCCTGGATAGCAGCTTGGGCTGCCTCCGGAGCTTTGGCCATAACCTGCTCCAGCACACCCCTGTTTCTCAACATCAAGCCTTCCAGCTTCTCGCCCAATCGAGCCATCTTTTGCTCTCTCGTCTGCACCTCAGCCTCGGTGGCGACCTGCTCACCGGCCAGTGCATTCAACCGGGTCTGGAGCCGGGCTTGAACCTCGGCTGCGGTCTGAGTACCGCTGGCTACGAAATTCCCGTTCCCGCCGGATTGACGCACTGCTACTGAAATAAAATCCCCCACCACGCCACCTTTCACTCCTTCGGGGAGCTCGATTGTCATCGTATCGCCGGCGGCGTTGATGATAGTCATCACCCTGTCTTCCACAGAAATAACCACTCCGCTGAGGTGCTGCCTCGTAGCCACGGCGGGGACAATCATAACCCGGGTTGCCGTGTAGCTCCCGTCCCCGGCTATAGCCGCCAGTACTGCCAGGCGGTCTCCTATCTCAATATCATCCTTCACGGCTGCTTCCTGGCCCGGCACCCGGTAAACCGTATCATCTGTCAGCAGAATCGTAACTTCTCCCAGGTCATCGGTCTCGAGTACAATAATCCCGTTAGCGATATCGCTGTCAGCGCTAACGACGCCGACAATCCCCTGATAAGGCTGGGTAGCCTGAGCCACTCCGACATTATGGGCGGTTGCAGCTTCACCGGCAGCCAGAACAGCACCTCCGCTACCGAGCAGCGTCGCAGCGGCGACCATTACACCTAAGATAACCCCTGTCTTTTTCATCTCTACTTCCTCCCTATTCTTTCATTGATAGCAAAAATTCAATACGACTGTCTGTTTAAGGACTGTATATTACCGTGATAAGTACCGATGCCGAATTGCCGTAGAAATCGCTGGCCAGTACCTCAATGAGATTGGGCCCCGGATCCAGAGAAACGAACTCACTGAAATTGCCGGTGGCATCAACATCAGCGATGATGCCATTAATGCTGACAACCGCATCCGCCGCGGTATTTCCGGAGACCGTGATGCGGGATAGGTCAACGACGGCCTCGTCGGCCGGTTCGTTTATCTCCAGGGACAGCTCTGCCGTTGCCACCGGTGCTACCAGCGGGCTACCGGCACAACCTGCCGCAAGTAGAAGGGACAGCGTCAGGATAGCGATCACCACCGGACTCTTCTTCATCATTTTCCCCGTCGGTATTTACCCGAAAAAACCACGCCGTGCTGTTTTACTATATCTAACGGAAAAAAGGCGCCATTCGTTACAGGTGCCGGCCACTTGGAGGAGAATAATTCAGGGCAGCAGGAGGCTGCTAAACGTCAGGATAATCGCTGATTATGAGAAGGGAAAGATGGGTCCGGTCATAATTGCCGCAGATTATCACCGCTTCCGCCGCGGGTACTTCCCGGCTGCTGCGTGACAGCAGTGGCGCCGCCAGCGGCTGCGCCCGGTTTCGGAGCCTCACTGGATTGGCCACCCTGTCCACTTCGCTGCTGATTTCCGGTATCCTGTCCGCCTTCCGATGGTTTGGTATTCTCATCGGAGTTTGGGGAGGTTTTCCCATTATTAGAATCAGAGCCAGAAGACCCCTCCTGTTCCGACGGAGAAGAAGTGCCGGATCCCTGGTCGGCTTCTTGACCGCTTTCTTCTCCGCCACTCCGGTCCGGCATGCCGTTGCCAAAACGGCGCATTTTCTCCGAGTCCTGTAAAGCGTCCTGAGCGCCCTTCCCGTTGCCTCTGGCAGCCTGGGCTTCGGCTCTTGCCAGTCTACCCTGTACTGCCTGCTGATTTATCTGGCTGGCCCGGGACGGGTTCAACGCCGCCAGATTCTGCACCGCATGCATATGGCCGTTGATCGCGATTTCCCGGGAACTGATCACAGCCATATGATTAGCCCCGGGAGTTTTATCTTCAATGCCATCAATTCTATCCAGGTGGTCTAATATGACCAGAGCGACTGTTTCCAGCAACGCTTCGTTATCTTTCAACCGCTCCGATTTTGAAATCGCCAGATTCAGGTTTTTCTGATAGCCGGCTACGGCCTGAGAGATCCGTTCAGCCTGCGTAGCGGAGACTGCGGCCCATCGGCCGGATAAAGAGCCGGCTACCGACAGAGCGTAAATCTTGCCTGTGCCGCCGGTAATGGCAGCCTGTTCTACCGGCATGCTGACCAGCTCTTCCAACTCATCAAGACGAACACCGGCAAAGCTAAGTTCCAACTCCACTTCGGCAACAGCATCGAGGGTGAGTACCCTTTGAACCTGCTCTTTGCCCAGTTTGACAGAGTATAAAGTCTCACCGGGCAAACTGGATTGTGAAGCGTAGGCGGCACCGGTAAACACCGCGGCAACCGCCACTACCACCGCGGCGGTAATCGCCGCCGCCCTCACCCTCCCGGTAAACATCCTGTAGCCGATACCGGGTTGTGATGAAGCAGCGGTAGCGCTCTTGGCGGACTGGCCGACACGGATATGCTCCATCAGGCTGGCTCTGGCCTGTAATTTGAATGATTCGGCAGGCTTGATATCCGGGTCCGCCTTGATGCTGAGCGCCACTCTGAGCAAAGGCTCCAGCTCGGCGCGGGCGTCAGGATAGCGCTTGAGGCACTCGGGAAGGGTGGCTCTACCCGCCCTGATCTCCTCGATACACCGGACCAGTATTTCCGCTCTCTTTTTCACTGCCGCGCCTTTTCCAGAATCGTTCTTAGTTTCGCCAACCCGCGGTGTTGAATCACCCTGATCGACCCCTCGCTTTTCCCCAGAGCAGCGGCTATTTCCGGATAAGAAAAATCCTCGATAAACCGCATCAGGATAACCTGCTGCTGGTCGCCTTTAAGCTTGCGGATAGCCTTTCTCAGGTATTCCCGGTTAAATGCAGCCTCAGCGATATTGGCGGGGTCTTTTTCCGGCCCGGTGGCAATGGCATCAAAATCAATGCGGGACTCCGATTTCTTCGACCGGTAAAAATCGATAACCAGATTATGGCTGATCTTGATCAACCAGGCCAGAAACGGACTGGCGGTCTTCTGATACCGGCCGATGGCCTGCCAGGCCTTAATGAAGACCTGCTGGGTAAGGTCTTCGGCATCGGCATTACTGCTGACGCGGTAAAAGATATGCCGGTAAACCCGATCGACATGCATATCATAAAGCATCCCGAAGGCGCCGCTATCTCCAGCCATAGCCCTCTCTACCAGCTTTTCAAGGTCGGTTGATACATAAGGAGTCTTATCTTCCGGCAAATTACTTTCCCTCTGTTAAACGAAATCGGAGGAGTTATTGTTACAGAATTCAGAAGTTGCGGGAGCGGTAGTAAAACTATATTGTAGGCTAACGGCCCGCCTGATGTCCATGAAAAAACCCTCATCGTCAAGGGACCCGCTGTCTAAAGCGCCGATAATCTGCTATAATCCAGCTACTTAAGGTCGCCCCGGCCGGTTATCGAGAGATCCGACAGAAATCGTCAGCCGTAGCACTATACGGGGTTATTGCTATGACGGCGGTCAATATGCTGATATACCGGGCCTTCCTGCACTGAGGGCACTGGTGAAGCAAAATCGGTGATAAAAGACGGATTTGCCCCGAACTGACAGCGACAGGTTACTTTAGTTAACCAAAACTATTCCAACTATTGACAGGTTGTGATATAATGCATACGGTAAAATATTGAACCAAAGTATATCACGCTAAAGTATAGAGCGAAGGAGGTGATGCCGTAGAGAGAGCCCGGAGGAATATCCCATCTACTCTTATTCCGAAGGGGGACGCCCTTGATATCAGGTGCATATCCGAAAACCCATAGAACATAGCCTTTCTCCATAGAGAAAAAGAGGTATATGTTTATGTATCTTTATGTTGAGAGAGGTAATACTTAAAATTTAAGGAGAAAATTTAGGTCGATGAAAACC
>JAQTTS010000438.1 GCA_028710655.1 Dehalococcoidales bacterium | reverse complement strand
GGTGAAGGCTACACCGCCGCCGGCTGGGACGAGTATCTGCTGATACAGAATCCCAATAACGAGGAGATAACGGTGAACGGTGATTTTCTCATCAAGGGAAAGGGGAAGTCGCCGTTCGTCGCAAAGGTGAAACCGAATTCCAGAGCTACGTACCTCGTCGACAGCTACGTGCCCGAGGGCAGCGAACTGGGGATGGCGTTGCGTTGCTCCAGAGGTTTCATAGCAGAGCGCGCGATGTACTTCGATTACAGCATGCGGAATAGCATCCTCACCGGCGGGCACGATTGCTTCGGTGGCACGTATGGAAACATGTTCCTGTTCGCTGAAGGCTATACGGGAACCACTTGGGATGAATACCTTACCCTGGCAAACCCGAACACCGAGGCCATTTCGGTGAGAGTGCAGTTCATGGTGGAGGGCGCCGCCAACCCAGACCCGTTCGACGTGGAAGTAGCCGCCGGCAACCGCTCCACGGTCAGGGTGAAGGACCATGTAGGCGAGAACACCAACGTCAGCACATCACTGAGCAGTGATTCGAGCTTCATAGCGGAGAGGCCGATGTACTTCATCTACGAAAACAGCATCGCCGGCGGAGACTGCGTGATCGGCTACACGCCGTAAGGTGACGGGGCCGCCGGTACAGGGAACCTGATTACCCACAAACGGCACTGTAAAGCGGATGGTGGATGATTCCACGGAATCGCCTCCGTCATGCCTTTTTCGGCGGTTTTCCGCTATACTTTTCTCCCGTGGGCCGTTAGCTCAGTTGGTAGAGCACCGGACTTTTAATCCGGGTGTCGAAGGTTCGATCCCTTCACGGCCCACCAGTAAATTCCCTTCGGCATGTGGACCCTTCAGTCAAATATGGTTAGTCTACGGAACGTCCCCACGATACAACTCCGAATGTGCCGAGCATTATTGCTCCCAGCCTACCACTTTCATGGTCAGGGGGGCAGCACATTATGACCATTGTAGAGGCTTTCATAAACTCCAATACAACTGTCTGCTTGTATGAGTTTATGCCACATTGCGGAGCGCTGAATCTTGGATAAGCAATGCTCACAGTCGAAATCATCACAGACGTCTTCGTTTCCACGGTCCCACGCAACCGCGATGCCATCTGTCAGATTTATATAGATTTCTTCAGAAGCCTTCAGCCAAAGGACTTGCGTGCTATGGCACGTTGAACACAACCACTAATATCGCCAAGAGGCCGGCGGTAAAGAAGACGGCCGTCGCGATGTTTATCAGATACCTACGCCGCGCCAGGTCATTCCGGTACTCTTCCCTGATCACCGCTATGCTGCCGAAGTCCGTGTGGCCTGACCGCGGGAGATATCCCAGGACGAAGACGATGGCGCTCAACAGAAATAGACAAGCGGGGGTAATCGCCAGGGCAAATTGACATCCAGACAAATGCGTGCTCTTGCGAGTCACGACGAAGCTGAATAAGCCCAAGTAGATCGGGACAGCACCCGTGGATACTGTAATCATGTACTTGCAGAATTCCACCCGAGTGTTTGGGGAGTTCAAGATACGCATCCTAGCATATTCGAGGAATGCTTCTCCTTCGCGGTCCAAATTTCCCTCGTATTCAGAGCAGACTATCGAGGGCTGTTCACCCATCCGCTTTCTCCTCCTTTAGAGTGGCCTTGACCGACTTGAGCTTCCAGTCTTCGGGTAGCTCTATTGTCATTCTCATGGTGAATTCGGTTCCTTCTGCGCACTTGAACAGAACTCCCTCGATACAGATGCTTTTCATCGCCTTTGGCGGTACGTACTGGATTGCCATGTGTAAAGTCGGGTTCAGCTCCGTCTCAAGTGTGACACTATAAACATGTTTCTGCCCACAGACCGGGCATTTTATGGGATAGTCGATCGTCTCATCCAACCTCACCACACCCTTTTTTCCCCGAGCCTCATACGCCAAGAGACTCCGGGAGACATCCGTGTCGATCGGTAGCACGCCGCTCTTGAAGTATACCTTGCTTTCTCGCAACGACATAGTAAATCTGCAGCGAATTGCGACTTCACCGACACCGACAACAGCTTATAATTAAAATTGACAGAAATCTCTAACCGAGCAAACATGGCGTCCGGACAAACGGGGATACATGATGGAAGCGCAGCGCAAAGACCAGGAACAATCATCGAGAATAATAAGCCTGTTGGCCTCTGTCCGTCCGGAGCTCGAGGAGAAATATACCGTACGGAATATCGGCGTATTCGGTTCATTCTCCAGGGGAGATGTGAGCCCTGATAGCGACGTTGACATCATCGTGGAGCTCGGAGAGCAGACGTTCGATCATTACATGGACCTGAAATTTCGACTGGAAGAGCTGCTGTCTCGTCCCGTTGACCTCGTCGTTGCGGAAACGGTTAAGCCACGCCTCCGGCCGGTAATCGAAAGAGAAACCATCTATGTCTAGAGCCCAGGACCTCTATCTGGACGACATGCTAAACGCCATTGGCCTATCGCGATTTGATGAAGTAGCACAAGTTGCACCATGGCGCGTGCCAATGGCTGTGCTAAGGCACTAACGGTGATGTCCTGCCCTTTCCCTTTTCGTTGAACCAGATATCCTTCAGAGCTCTCTGAGAGACTCCATTGTCCAGGCAGTTGAGGTCTACATAGTCAAACGTTGCAGGCCGGAAGGGCATCCTGGCCATGCGTTCTCGCTCGGGGCCATTGAAATATTCCTT
>JAQTTS010000047.1 GCA_028710655.1 Dehalococcoidales bacterium | reverse complement strand
TCTTACCAATAAGAGAACCCTTACCGTGAACCACTTCATCATGGGATAAAGGTAGAACGAAGTTCTCGTTAAAAGCATAAATCATGCGAAAGGTCAAAGCGTCGTGGTGGTATTTCCGATAGATCGGATCTCTTGACATGTATTCAAGAGTGTCGTGCATCCAGCCCATATCCCACTTCAGGCCGAATCCCAGGCCCCCCAGATAGGTCGGACGCGATACCATCGGCCAGGCAGTAGAATCCTCAGCAATTGTCTGCACATCGGGGTAACTGGCATACACCTCCTCATTCAAGCTGCGCAGGAAAGCAATCGCTTCGAGGTTCTCCCGGCCCCCATATTTGTTAGGAATCCATTCCCCTTCCTTACGGGAATAATCCAGATAGAGCATCGAGGCAACTGCATCGACACGCAAGCCATCAACATGATATTTATCCAGCCAGAACAGAGCGCTGCTAATGAGAAAGCTCCGCACTTCAGCACGCCCGTAGTTGAAGATATAGCTTGTCCAGTCATGATGGAACCCCTTCCTGGGATCTGCATGCTCGTAAAGGTGAGTTCCGTCAAATAGCCCCAGCCCATGCTCATCAGTAGGGAAATGAGAAGGGACCCAGTCCAGAATTACCCCGATTCCGTGTTGATGAAGATAGTCAACCAGGTACATAAAGTCCTGGGGTGTGCCATAACGACTGGAGGGCGCGAAATAACCGGTCGTCTGATATCCCCAGGAACCGAAGAAAGGGTGCTCCATAACCGGAAGAAATTCGACGTGAGTGAAGCCCATTTGCCGAACATAGTCGGTAAGCTGAGCCGCCAGCTCCCGGTAGGAAAGGGAACGATAGCCTTCTTCGGGTACCCTTTTCCAGGAACCCAGGTGTACCTCGTAGATAGCCATCGGGCTGTCAAGCGCATTACGATTACCACGCTGTGCCATCCACTCAGCGTCACACCAATCGTATTCAAGATCCCAGACTACGGATGCCGTTTTGGGAGCTATTTCACTATAGAAGGCGAAAGGATCGGCCTTTTCTCTACTGGGCCCACCGTAACGAGGGATGATATGGTACTTATAAAGGGCACCCTTGCCGATACCGGGAATAAACGCCTCCCATATGCCTGACTGGCCCCGCGGCCGCAACGGATTATTCGCGCCGCCCCAGCCATTGAATTCACCGACTACGGATACCTCTCTGGCATCGGGGGCCCACACCGAAAAATAGGTGCCTTTTTGCTCATTAACGGCGAGAGGATATGCTCCCAGCTTATGATACAGGCGAAAATGATTACCCTCATTGAAAAGATAAAGGTCATCCTCCGTGAGGAGCGTTATTTGTGGCGACTTAAGTGGATCTCCCGGTTTCATGTCAGGCTTCTGATCCGCTTTGCTACTGTACGATGCCTCTTTCTTCGTCATTACCGGTACTTCCTCCGCTTACGGAGCTGGTCGATAGCTAGTAGTGTATCAACTACCTGAGGCAATTGGCAAAATCGTTCAAGAGCGTATCTCGCTCTGCGCCGCCAGTTCGGATACTCTCCCGTGGTGCCGGGTATGTTCTGCGGTTGTGTCTCAAGCCAAAGGTCTTCCAGATTAACAATGACTATCCGGGCTTGACTGGCAGCTAAAAACAGCAGACTGGACTTGATAATGGCGTAGATATCATCATGCGGCCCGCAAAGCCACCCGCTATCCTTCAAAACAGAGACCAGGGCCTCTTTCATACGCAGTAGCTTGTCCTGCTCCGATTTTACACCTGCGCTGTCCAGTAGACCGAGTCTCCTCCGTTCTTCGATATCCAGACCCTGCCACAGTGAGGCAAATAGCGGCATATCATGCGTATTAAGGCTGGCTACCGCACCGGAGGAAACCGGGTGAAGCCCTTTCGGCGAATCAGCAGCAAGCTCGTAATGTAATATATACATGCGGGAGAAGTTGTGCCGACCCATAGCGGGCCGGATATATGAGGGCACCGTACCAAGGTCTTCACCGACGATGATTACCCGGTTGCGATGCGATTCCAGTGATAGTATTGCATAGAACTCTTCAGCCCGATAACGCACATATACTCCCTGCCCGGCCCCTATGCCCTGTGGGATACAGAAAAGCCGGTGCAAACCCATCACATGGTCGATACGAAGGACACCGGCATACCTGAGGTTATGGCGTAGACAGGCCACTATATAGCGGTAACCCTCTTCCCGAATCCTCTGCGGGTGCAGGGGAGGGAACCCCCAGTTCTGCCCGTTGGTAAAAACATTGTCCGGAGGCGCGCCAACCGAGACACCCGAAACGAAAGCGTCCTGGTTATGCCACACATCATAGCTGTCGGGATGAACCCCAAGTGGCAGGTCCAGATAAAGCTTCAAGTTCCTATCTTTGATCTCCTCCGCAATATGTTGAATCTGCTGATGGGCCAGCCATTGCACATATAGATGATAACGTCTGTTTTCTTCGTCATAGTCGGTATCTCTGATAGTACCGCTGCGCAGTGGTTCCGGCCAGAACCGCCACGAAGTGCCCTGTCTCTCCATAGCCGCACGAAACCGGGCATAGTCCTCGACTACCGAAGTGGTATCTACGAAGTGCTGAAAATCACTGAGGCGACCGGACGACTCAGCAAAAAAGCATCGACAGAGCTCCTCCAGTACGCTACGCTTCAGAGTCATCTGGCGGCGGTAGTCAACCAGGGGCAGCCTGCGCAGGCCGGCAACCTCTTTCTCAAATGCGGCCGATTTTAGTATTGCCTGTGCCGATGAACATTTAGCGAGCTCAGGTATCCTGCTGACATCCAGGTAGAATTCATTCCATAGCTGTCGACTGGCAGGAAGATAAGGACTGGGCTCGCAAATACCATCCAGAAACGTAGCCAAGAGAGGCAAAGTTGCTATGATATCCCCCCCCATTTCAGCCAGCCATTCTACCAGCGCTTCCAAATCGGAGTAATCACCACCACCCCAACTTTTATCCCTATTTAGAGCATACAGAGGCAGGAAGGCTCCCCACAGTCCGGTATTATCCTTACCTCCGGGTACATAGGCCCGACGGGGTGCCGAAATTATCAAGGACTCAGTATGATTACCCTCCAGAAATATCACGAACCGGTGGTATCCCCAGGGTAACCTTACCGGCACACCGAGCTGTTTGACAACATAACCGACCCCTTCTATCTCCGAGTGCTCCAGCACGGGCATCTCGGCTCCAGACTGGCGCCAGTTCATTTCCTCGCCCCCCTCCAGCTCGATATGAAAATCAAGAAGAGACTCTGCAAGAGACGAAGGAAGCCTGATCCGGATTGAGAACGGAGTGTCATCCCAGGCTATTAAGACCGGTTCTACTATCAGCTGCCAAAACTCCTGGCATCGCTGTCGCAGCGCGAACGGAACATCCTGTAGACCGGCGATAGGCGCCCCCAGAGACCGGAGCACCATTAGCAGGGATTCCACAGACGCATGCTGCCGTTGGCGTCTCACGTCGTAATAGGCCGACTGTATACCGTACAGACTGGCGAGATGATGCAGTGATCGACTACCAGCAGAGGATTTCATACTTTAGGAGCATTCCTCTCTGGCATAATTGATTCATCGATCGGCTCTAACATCTGCAATATACCCCGAAGCGGTAAGCCCACCCGTTTCGGACGATTATTTAACTCGTAGTTTAGCTCATAAATAGCCTTATCCAGAAGATAGGTATCCATTATGACTTTCATATCCTCACGATTTTGGGGTATTATCAACGTATCCGCCATCAGATCGAGATATGACTTTACATACGTCGCCGATACACAAAGGTACCAGGCATACGCCCACTGCTCCAGCAGTGGTATATCCTCAGGCCTGACTACTGTTGATGCCTGACCCCGCAGGGCAACGTAAGCAGCGTAGTGAAACGAACGTATCATCCCGGCAACATCACGGAGAGGAGAACGTTTTATCTTACGCTCTCCCAGACGCCGAGCCGACTCACCACCAAAGTCGATAATAATAAAATCATCACCGGTATACAGCACATGTCCCAGATGGTAGTTGCCATGGCACCGGATTCGCATACCGTTAATCTTATGCTTGGTAATTTCCTTGAAACGACCGATAATGGCATTCTCCAGCCGGAGTACCTTCTCAGCATCTGCCTTTGTCTCTTCAGGAAGATACTGAAGGCGCCGGGACAATAGCCACAAAACTTTTTTGGCAAAACCCCTCATACCATGGTACAGAGAGCGCTGGTAGGTTAGAGAGAAAGGTTCGGGGACGAACTCCTGACTCTCCAGGGCGGAAGCCAGCGTCAGGTGAAGCTCGGCAGTGCGCTGGGCCAGTAATTGCGCCAAAACCAGATACGCCCCGATTGTATCGGTGATCAATGAAGGAATCTGCTCGCCGGTAACATCCAGCAGAGAGCCTCCGGGGAGCGCCGGTATTTCCCCATCCGGATGTAAAAGAGCTGCCTCGAAGTAACGCCCCAGAGAATCCATAGTATACTGCCATGCATCACCTTCATTAGTGACGTATCTATGAAACACGCCTAAGGTGACCGGTTCACCGGAACTGGCATGGTACTCAATAAAACCGGCAACCGGCGGAGTGTTATCAAAACGCTCTATCTCAGTAAGGAAGCGCCCGATCTCCAGTTCGGGACTAACGCCCTCTTCCAGACGCCGAAACATCTTAAGCTTAAGTCGTTCGCCATAAACTACCGATGTGTTAGCATGCTCCCCCTTGATCAATCGTGACTCCAGGACTTCCCCTGGCGCCCCGCGTATTCTTCGAAATATCTTTGGAGTACGAAAGGCGATAACCTTCCCTCTATCGCTTTTAAACCGACGATGCCATTCCACTGCATCTAGTAGGACATCACGAAAATCAGGGCTAATCAAAGCATCGCAGATGACCCCTTTTTCTTCGAAATCTTTCTCCTTCCGTTTTAACTGAGCCACTACGGCCTGAGGAAATTCGGCAACTACTTTGCTGGCATTTTCCCCCCAAGCCAGGATAACCGGAACAAAATAGGTCTCGGGTTCTCCCTCGTAGTACTCTATCTGGAACATAAAGCAGTACCCCGTGGTAGTTCTCCCGGGTATCTTGATCACATCCTGTATTTGCCCTGACCGGGCATAGCGAGATTTGCCGCCATACCAATAGCGCTGCCTTATATAGCGTAATAAAGCTGATTCCAAGGATACCTGCTGCCCGCTTTTATACAGATCCGAAAAATCCCTGCTCATGGTAAGCGTTGTTACCGGAGTCCCTTCTGTTGAATCACTCAGATCAATCTGCTCAAGACGAACCGAACGCAGAGAAAACCAGTAGAAGGCGTACGGGCTTAAGGTAATCGGATACAAGGGTCCTTCAATTACGGGGAATTCCGTTTGCCCGAACATCTCCGTAGGTACTTTGCCAATGAACTCGGAGAGATTAAGGCCGGTATGTTGCGACAGCCGGGAGAGATTCGCCACCACCAGAATAGTCTCATCCCCGTAACAGCGTAGAAAGGCCAGCACTCTACGATTTTCCGGTTGCAGGAACCGCTGATTGCCCCGGCTGAAAGCGCTGAATCGCTTTCGCAGGGCAATCAGCCGCTTCATCCACCACAGGAGAGAGTCCTGATTATTTTGCTGCGCTCCCACATTGATGGCTTCGTAGTGATATTCAGGATCAATGTTGACCGGAAGATACAGCCGTTGCGGATTGGTGCGAGAGAAACCGGCGTTCCGGTCTGCACTCCACTGCATCGGGGTACGGACGCCGTCCCGATCACCCAGGTAGAAGTTATCACCCATGCCGATTTCATCACCATAATAAATAATCGGCGCCCCGGGTAGGGAAAAGAGAAGACCGTTCATCAACTCTATTTTCTTACGGTCGTTATTAAGCAGTGGCGCCAGACGGCGACGAATCCCGAGATTAATCCGGGCCTGGGTATCGTACGCATAAACCCGATACATATAATCTCTCTCTTCGTCGGTAACCATCTCCAGAGTCAGCTCGTCGTGGTTACGCAGAAAAAGAGCCCACTGGCAGCTCTCGGGAATAGACGGCGTATTTTGAAGAATATCAACAATGGGAAAACGGTCTTCCATACGAATGGCCATAAACATCCGTGGCATGAGAGGAAAATGGTAGGCCATATGGCACTCGTTCCCCTCACCGAAGTAGGCAACGGCATCCTCCGACCACTGATTCGCCTCAGCCAGCAACATACGGTTTACATGCTTTTGGTCCATCTGCTGACGCAATTCTTTGAGGAAGGCATGCGTCTCCGGCAGGTTCTCGCAATTAGTGCCTTCCCGTTCGTATAGATACGGTACCGCATCCAAACGAATCCCGGAGACCCCCAGGCTGAGCCAGAAGTCAATCGCCTTAAACATGGCCTGGCGCACCAAGTGGTTGTCATAGTTAAGGTCCGGCTGGTGTGAGTAGAAGCGATGCCAGTAGTAGGCTTCTGCCACCGGGTCCCAGGCCCAGTTCGATGACTCAAAATCCTTGAATATAATGCGGGCATCCTTGTATCTGTCCCAGGTATCGCTCCAAACATAGAAATCACGCTTTTCGCTACCCGGTGCCGCCTTGCGGGCTCGCTGGAACCACGGGTGCTGGTCTGAAGAGTGGTTAAGGACCAGCTCGTTAATAATGCGCAGACCGCGATAATTAGCTTCTCTGAGCAGTATCCTGAAATCGCGAATTGTACCGTAATTAGGGTGGATATTGGTATAGTCCGATACGTCGTAACCATCATCCTTGAACGGAGAAGGATAGAAAGGAAGCAGCCAGATAGCAGTGACTCCCAGGTCCTGAAGATAGTCGATTTTCTCGGTTAGCCCCGGGAAATCACCGATGCCATCTCCGTTACTATCGTAAAAGGCACGGACATGCAGTTCGTAGATGATAGCATCCTTATACCATAACGGGTCGGCATCTCGCCAGAAGTACCTTGAATCACCGGTTTCCATAACAGCACCACACGGATAATATATTACTCCGACATTTTATTCCCTCCCCACTCTTATATCAAGACCTAGGGCTACCGAGCGATGTCAACACGTTGATAGCTAACTCCCGCAAACGGCTCAAATTGACAAATCCGGCCTTTAACATTATCATCTTAATATTATGACAAAGACGATCGCAGAGATAAACGAGAAGATAAAAGAGGGTAAGGCGGTAGTGGTTACCGCCGAAGAGATAATAGATATCGTTAAGGAGAAGGGCACCAGAAAGGCAGCAGAGGAGGTGGATGTAGTTACTACCGGGACCTTCGGTCCGATGTGCTCCTCAGGAGCCTACATTAACATCGGGCACTCCAAACCGAGGATAAAGCTGGGCGGCGGGCGGGCCTACCTTAACGATGTTCCGGCTTACACCGGGTTGGCTGCGGTAGACCTCTATATCGGGGCTAACGCTATTCCTGATGATGACCCCAGGAACAGGTCCTATCCCGGTGATTTCAACTACGGCGGCGGGCATGTCATCGAAGAACTGGTAGCCGGTAAGGACATCAAACTGATAGCCACCGCCTACGGTACGGACTGCTATCCCCGGAAAAAGCTGGAGACCTGGATAAACATCAAGGACCTTAACGAAGCCGTACTGTTCAATATCCGCAATGCCTACCAGAACTATAATGTGGCGGTGAACCTATCGGACAAGACGATTTACACCTATATGGGGGTTTTGAAACCCCACCTAGCTAATGCCAACTTTTGCAGTGCCGGGCAGCTTTCCCCGCTACTCAACGACCCGTACTACAAGACCATCGGTATTGGCACCAGGATATTCCTGGGTGGTGGCACCGGCTTTATCGCATGGCAGGGAACCCAGCATAACCCCAATGTACTCCGTTCGGACAACGGCACTCCGAGAAGAGGGGGAGGCTCCCTTGCCGTAATCGGCGATCTGAAGCAGATGAATCCGCGCTGGCTGGTCGGGACAAGCATGATGGGGTACGGCTGTAACTTAACGGTGGGGATAGGAGTACCCATCCCGATACTCTCTGAGGAAATCCTGCGCTACACGGCAGTGAGTGATGAGGAAATCTTCGCCGCCGTGGTAGACTACTCAGAGGCATATCCTAATTTGAAGCCGGACATCCTGGCTGAGGTCAGTTACGCCCAGCTGAAGAGCGGCACGATAGTAATTCAGGGGAAGAAGGTACCGACTGCCTCGTTGTCCAGCTACTCAAGAGCAGTGGAGATTGCCGATACTCTCAAGAAATGGATACTGAAAGGGGAGTTCCTGCTGACCGAACCGGTAGCACCCTTACCCGGGGCAGGATCGGATGTGAGTTGCAAGCCGCTTCTAGAACGCCAGATAACAGAGTAACGGCCGCGGCCACCGGAGACCATGAGGTTAATTTTTGTGCTGAGTTATGTTAAAATAGGTACTGCGTAGGAGTGTAGCTCAGTTGGTAGAGCAGCGGTCTCCAAAACCGCCGGTCGGGGGTTCGAGTCCTCCCACTCCTGCCAGATTTGGGCCGAGGTGGCGGAATTGGCAGACGCGCTAGCTTGAGGGGCTAGTGAGCGCAAGCTCGTGGGAGTTCAAATCTCCCCCTTGGCACCAGGAATCCGGCTCCGCTACTGGGAAAAAGACAAGGGGGAAAGGTTCCAGTACATTTTGAATATGCGGAAGTAGTTCAGCGGTAGAATGCTTCCTTGCCAAGGAAGAGGTCGCGAGTTCGAATCTCGTCTTCCGCTCCAACAGGATCAATCTGTGGGGCGACGTAGCCAAGAGGATAAGGCGGCGGTCTGCAAAACCGCTATTCACCGGTTCGAATCCGGTCGTCGCCTCCAAATTTTTTACCGGGGCGGTGGAATCGGCAGACGCAACGGAATTAAAATAGTTAGCGCCAAGATTAGCCAAGACTGATCAAAAACACCCGGCATTCACGATGAATGTGTTGGGATATTATCCCCCGAGCGTCAAGGAAGTTTCAAAACCGGGAAGGGAGCGGTAAGCTTCGCCAGAGGTAATGACTTACCCCATGGTGGCATCTAGCTATCGCCTCGTAAAGCTTTCCACCGTTCTTCACCCAAACACTGTCGGGCTGAAGCGCACCATTCAATACAGGAAGGCACTTGCTCCTGGTAAACGTACTGGCCGCATTTCTTGCACCTAATCTTGAGCTCATCGGAAAACATCTCGACTTCATTGCCGCAATTCGGGCATTTGTAAATTGCAGCCCTCAGGTTCCTCATATCCTGTCCCGGGCATTTGCCGATCATAATTATTATCTCCCGATACTTATATTCTCCTGCTCAACTGCCCTTGATCATCACCAGCATCATCTTAAATCTTTCGACCGCTCTAAGGGCATGAGGCCTGTTAGCCGGCATGATAACCGCCTCACCTGCTCTCACCCGAATGCTTCGGCCACCGATAGTAATATCAGCTTCACCATCGATTACATAGACTAAGGCATCGAAAGGAGCGGTATGCTCGCTCAATCCCTGCCCTCTGTCGAAAGCGAATAAGGTGACCGATCCCTCATTCCGCCCGATTATTGTCCGGCTTACTACCGTACCGCTCTGGTAATCGACCAGAGCGGCCATTTGTGCGGATTCAGCTATCAAAATATTTCCAGTGCTATTTTCTATGTCCATAGGGTTACTAACCTCCTCAGCCGGAATCATATACTCTCTGATTACCCTAACATAGCCTTCATATCAACCTCCGGGGTCGATATAGGCTTGAGACTGAATTTTCCCACCAGGACACTGAGCACGGTGGGAGATACGAAGGCCGGTAGCGAGGGACCCAGATAGATGTTCCTGATGCCAAGCGAAAGGAGAGTAAGTAAGATACAGACTGCCTTCTGCTCGTACCAGGATAAAACCAGTGAAAGAGGCAATTCGTTAACACCGCAATCGAATGCTTTAGCCAATGCCACAGCTACCTGAATGGCCGAGTAGGCATCGTTGCACTGCCCCATGTCCAGCAACCGGGGCAGGCCAGCAATCTCACCGATTTTAAGATCATTGAAGCGGAATTTACCGCAGGCAAGTGTCAGCACTACCGTATTGTCTGGAGTTTGCTTCACGAACTCCGTGTAGTAGTTGCGTCCCGGTTTGGCACCATCACAACCACCGACGAGGAATATGTGTTTGAGAGATCCTGATTTCACCGCCTTAATGACCTTGTCAGCTACTCCCATCACGGTATTTCTGGCAAAGCCGGTCATCAACTCGGTGCCCCCATTGATGCCGGTGAACTGCTTGTCTTCATCCCAGCCACCCAGCTCAAGCGCCTTTTCAATAACAGGAGTGAAATCTTTCTTGCCATCCTTGTCAGGTATATGTTTCAACCCCGGATAACCGACCACTGAGGTGGTGAAAATATTACCGGCATAAGACTCTCTGGGCGGCATGATGCAGTTGGTAGTATAAAGAATCGGCGCGGGGAGGTTATCGAACTCCTTTTGCTGGTTCTGCCAGGCAGTTCCGTAATTACCTTTCAGGTGAGGATACTTCTTTAGCTCCGGGTAGCCGTGGGCAGGCAACATCTCTCCATGGGTATAGATGTTAATACCCTTTCCCTCCGTCTGCTCCAAAAGGTGCTTCAGGTCCAGCAGATCGTGACC
>JAQTTS010000437.1 GCA_028710655.1 Dehalococcoidales bacterium | reverse complement strand
GGTGAAGGAACGGGCGTGTGCCGGGACGAACTTGGGTCCATACCTGGAGTTAATGAACTCCCTAGCTTCGACTACTGCGGAGCGGGCAACTCTGGTGGAGTCGGTACGCATATAGGTAATCAGCCCTACACTACCTTCATTACCTACTGCCAGGCCTTCGTAGAGCTGTTGCGCAATAGACATGGTCTGCTTGGCGCTGAAGCGGAACCTGCGCCAAGCTTCCTGCTGTAGCGTGCTGGTGATGAACGGGGGGGCGGGCCGGCGGGATACCTTTTTTGTCCTTATTCCTCCCACCCGGTATCTGGCTTCTCTGAGTTCATCACAGATACAGTCCGCTTCCTCACGGTTGTGAATTTCCAGCCTGGTGCCGTCACCGAGACCGACTAGACTGGCCCGCACGGTTGCATCGGCAGGTATTTCCGTAGCCAGTTCCACATCGATAGTCCAGTATTCCTGAGGGGTGAATTTATCGATCTCCCGCTCCCGCTCGACAATAATCCGTAGCGCCACTGATTGAACCCTGCCGGCAGAGAGTCCACGTCTTACCTTTTTCCAGAGGAGCGGACTTATTTTGTAGCCGACCAGCCGGTCCATAATACGTCGTGCCTGTTGGGCATTGACCAGATCCAGGTCTATCGATCGTGGCTGTTTGAAGGCATGCTCAATGGCTTCCTCGGTTATTTCATGAAAGACAACACGGTGGTACGGTTTCCGGTCTGACCTGGTTACCTCAAACAGGTGCCAGGCGATGGCTTCTCCCTCACGGTCGGGGTCGGTAGCCAGGTATACCGCGGCTGCCGTTTTTGCCGCCTCTTTAAGCTCCTTCACCAACTTGCTTTTGGTTCGGGGCACTACATACTTCGGGGCGAAACCGTTTTCTATGTTCACTCCTATCGCGCCTTTAGGCAGATCTCTGATATGGCCCATTGATGCCTTCAGGTTGTATCCTTTACCCAGAATTCTACCCAGCGTCTTTGCTTTAGCCGGTGATTCCACGATAACCAGATTCTTTTTCATAACCCCTATTCCACTCTCACCCGATATTCCGCCCTATCTTCTCGGGCCAGTATAAAACTCATTGCCCCCATCTGCTTCACCATCCCCTTAAGCTCCATCATCACCAGCGTGCTGCTGACCTGTGATACCGGCAGACCGCTATTACGGCATACTTCATCAATGTGAACCGGCTCGGCACCCAGTTGTTTTAGGAGCAGGGCTTCTGTTTCCGAGGTCGGGACTACCTCCTTCATTTCCATTTGATGTGCAACCTCGGTCAGGTTCAGTTCCTCCAGGATATCAGTATAGCTGCTGACCAGCTTGGCACCATCCTGAATAAGGCGGTTGGTACCGGTACTCGCCGGTGAGAGTATGCTGCCGGGGACGGCAAATACCTCGCGGTTCTGTTCCAGCGCCAGGTTGGCAGTAATCATTGCTCCGCTGGTCTTCCCGGCTTCAATAACCAAGACGCCAAGGCTGAGTCCGCTCATTATACGGTTACGCCGGGGAAACCGGTCGGCGCGAGGTCTGGTTCCCAGAGGGTACTCGCTCATCAATACCCCTTGCTCAGCGATACGGCGGGCCAGGTTGGCATTCTCTGCAGGATAGATAGTGTCAAGACCGCAACCGAATACGGCGATACTCCTGCCACCAACCTCCAGAGCAGCCTGGTGCGCTACTGAATCGATGCCCCGGGCCAAGCCACTAACGATGGTAATTTTGTTTCGGGCCAGATCGGCGACTATCTCCTCGGCTGTCTGTCTGCCATAAACAGTAGCCCGGCGCGTGCCGACCACCGCCAGACACCGCTCGTCCTCAGGAAGCAGCGTACCCCGGATGTAGAGTATCGGCGGGCAGTCGTATATCTCTTTAAGACGGGCCGGATAGCCCTCATCGTGACAGGTGACCACCCCCACGCCCTGATTATCAAGCTTTTCCATCTCTGCTTCCAGGCATAGCCCGGGGCGCCGGGAGGTAATGGTACGTACCATGTTGCTATCCAGTCCGGAGCGCCTCAAATCACCCGGGCCGGCCTGCCAGGCATTCTCAAGTCTGCCAAAATAATTCTCCATCTGGGTTAACCTGACCCGACCGATACCGGGAATCAGGCTGAAGCCGACCCAGTATTTAAGATCTTCATTCTTCATTTTATTACACCAATCTCTGTGGACATGTATCTAAAGCAGCGTAACCCTGACCGTATGTCGGTTCGGCTGCGGTGTCAAGCAATTCTAGCATAGAGATAAGCTACCGACAATTCTGGTGGTTTGTCAAATCGTCCCCTCCTGCAATCGGCTGAATAACAGGAACCAGGCGAAAGTACCTGTTCCTGTCAGGTGTACCGGGGCTACGAAAGGTATCAATCAGCCTGGTGAAGAAACGGGACGAGTGCAAAAAGACAGGGCCGGGCGGCTGGGTTAAGGAAGCAATCATCGCGGTTTCAGAGATGCCGCAGATGGCGGGGCCGGCACCGACTTCCGTATAAGATCATCCGGATTTACGCCAGAAGCAGTGGCGGAGAGAGTGGGATTCGAACCCACGGTAGCCAAAGGCTACACGCGCTCTCCAGGCGCGCCTGATAGTCCACTCCAGCATCTCTCCTCATTATAGTGACCCGTTTGTTAATTATACAGTATCCGGCGGAGAGGGTGGGATTCGAACCCACGCTCCACTGAACGCGGAGACCGCTTTTCGAGAGCGGCACCATAA
>JAQTTS010000436.1 GCA_028710655.1 Dehalococcoidales bacterium | reverse complement strand
GATCGCCAGTCACGTGCGCTCGACGCTCCGTCCCGAGGTTCTGGGAGACTTCGGTTTTTTTGGAGGGCTTTTTGAATTCAAGGGATATCGGCAGCCGGTGCTGGTATCCAGTGTCGACGGCGTCGGTACCAAGTTGAAGATTGCCTCTGCTCTAGACAGGCATGATACTATCGGTATCGATATTGTTAATCACTGTGTTAATGATATCCTCACCGGCGGCGCTGAGCCGCTCTTTTTTCTCGACTATATTGCGATGGGGAAGTTAGTGCCGGAGAGGGTGGGGGCCATTGTCGGAGGACTGGCCCGGGCCTGCCGTGAGGTTGGCTGTGCTCTGATCGGCGGTGAAACTGCCGAGATGCCCGGGCTGTACTCCGGGGAGGACTATGATCTGGCTGGTTTTATTATCGGTGTTGTTGAGAAGGATAGGATTATTCAGGGAGAAACGATAGCCGTCGGAGACAGTATTATCGGCTTGCCCTCCAGCGGACTGCATACCAACGGCTACTCTCTGGTGCGTAAGATTTTCGGGGAGACCAGACAGTCTCTGGAGGTCTATTACCCTGAGCTTGGTAATACCCTGGGCGAGGAGTTGTTGACTCCTCACCGCTGTTACTATAATCAGCTCAAACCGTTTATGTCTCTGATTAAGGGTATGGCGCATATTACCGGTGGTGGCCTGATTGATAATGTACCACGTATCCTTCCTGGTGGTGTTGCGGCAAGTTTTGACAGCCGCTGCTGGTCGGTGCCACCTTTATTCCAGCTCATTCAAGAGCGGGGTAAGGTGGCCCGGGATGAGATGTACCGCGTCTTCAATATGGGCATCGGCATGGTGCTGTTTTGTTCTGAGGATCATATCGGTGAGATTACCCGGGCACTGCCTGAGGCGAGGATTATCGGTGAGGCGGTGGGGCGAGAGGGAAAGAGAGGGGTGATTATCCGGTAGAAGTAATTATGCAGGGCAGTTTGAAGGAAAGTAAGATGAAATTCAAAATAGATTGGGGGAATTGATGCGAGCTATCATCAGCGTATCTGACAAGGCGGGAGTTACCGACTTTGCCAGGGCCCTGAGCCAGTTGGGGTTTGAGGTCTTCAGTACCGGCGGTACCAAGAAAGCACTGGCGGAGGCCGGGGTACCGGTCAGAGGGGTCTCCGATATCACAGGCTTCCCCGAGATTCTTGACGGCCGGGTGAAGACCCTTCATCCCATGGTACACGGTGGTATTCTGGCCAGGCGTGACATGGCTAGCCATATGGAGGAACTGGCCAGGAATAACATTGAGGCTATCGATCTGGTGGCGGTCAACCTTTATCCTTTTGTTCAGACGGTGGCTAAGGATGGGGTGACCCTTACCGATGCACTGGAGAATATTGATATCGGCGGACCGACTATGGTGCGGGCAGCGGCCAAGAATTTCCCCAGCGTTATCGTGGTGGTCGACCCGACCGACTACCCGCTGGTTCTGGAGGGGCTAAAGAGGGGGAGCATTGACCTCGCTGAGCGTAAGAGACTGGCCCAGAAAGCCTTTCAGCACGTTGCCGTCTATGACACGGCTATCGCCCAATACCTGAGGCAGGATGTAGACGGATTCCCCGATGAGATGACGGTAGCTCTGAAGAAGCGCTACGGGCTGCGTTATGGAGAGAACCCCCACCAGTCGGCTGCCTTCTATGCCGAGCTGAGTGTAGGTAAAAAGCCGACCGGTATCACCTGGGCGGAGCAGCTGGGGGGCAAGGAGCTTTCCTTCAATAATATTCTGGATGCTGATGCCGCTTGGGGAGCGGTGACTGACTTTGCCGCGCCGACCGTTTCCGTGGTCAAGCATACCAATCCCTGCGGCCTGGCCTGTCATAGTGATATTGCCGAGGCCTACCGGCGGGCTTTCAGCGGTGATCCGGTAGCTGCTTATGGAGGTATTGTTGCTGCCAACCGGAAGGTTACCCTGGCTATGGCCAAGGATATGAAGGCGGTCTTTTACGAGATAGTGATTGCTCCGGAGTATGAACCGGCGGCACTGGAGTTGCTGAAAAGTAAGCAGGGCCTGCGTATTCTGCTTGCCGAGCTCCCTCCGGGGTATGGTAAAACGGAGCCGTCCTACCTTGATTTACGCAGGGTGAAGGGGGGGGTTCTGGTCCAGTCCTCGGATTCCCTGCCCGAAGGCGATGTCAATCTAAGAACGGTGACCAAGCGTAAACCGAGCGAGGGTGAGGCAGCCGATCTCCACTTTGCCTGGCGTGCCGTCAAGCATGTTAAGTCCAACGCTATTCTGCTGGCTAAGGACAGGATACTGCTGGGTATGGGGGCGGGGCAGCCCAGTCGTATCGTGAGCGCTCGAATAGCCAGAGAAAAGGCCGGTGATAAGGCCAGGGGCAGCGTGCTCGCTTCGGATGCCATGTTCCCGTTTTCTGATGTTGTTGAGGCGGCGGCGGAATGCGGAGTGACTGCTATCATCCAGCCCGGCGGGTCAATCAGGGATGGAGACTCGATTAAGGCGGCGGATGAGCATGATATCGCTATGGTATTTACCGGGGTGAGGCATTTCCGTCATTAGTCCTTTGCCTTTTATCCTATATTGGGAGCTATCATGGTAACCGGATCTGATATTGCCTTAACCCCAGGCTGAAAAAGGAGTTGATGTAAGGTTATGATAGTAGAAATGAGAACGGGCAGTACCCGTGAGGAGATAGATAACGTAGTAGCGAGAGC
>JAQTTS010000435.1 GCA_028710655.1 Dehalococcoidales bacterium | reverse complement strand
GCGAAGACTCCAAGGTCGGCACCTGAGTACCACAGGGCACGTGAAACCCAGTGGGAATTTGGGAGGACCATCTTCTAAGGCTAAATACGACCTTCCAACCGATAGTGAGTAGTACCGTGAGGGAAAGCGTGAAAAGAACCCCGGGAGGGGAGTGAAATAGAACCTGAAACCGTGTGCTTACAAGCCGTTCGAGGGCTATGGCCCGCAGCAATGCGGGCAAGGCCTGAGGGCGTGCCTTTTGTAGAATGAACCGGCGAGTTACTGTAGCAGGCGAGGTTAAGGCGGTGTAGCCGGAGCCGAAGCGAAAGCGAGTCTGAATAGGGCGATTAGTCTGTTGCAGTAGACCCGAAGCCAGGTGATCTATCCATGCCCAGAGTGAAACGCGGGTAACACTGCGTGAAGGCTCGAACCAGTCGTTGTTGAAAAAACGTTGGATGAGGTGTGGATAGGGGTGAAAAGCCAATCGAACCTGGTGATAGCTGGTTCTCCCCGAAATAGCTTTAGGGCTAGCCTTTGGTGTTTACGTACGGGGGTAGAGCACTGACAGAGCTAGGGGTCCTACCAGATTACCGAACTCCATCAAACTCCGAATACCGTACGGTACAACCAAGGAGTCAGACTGTGGGGGATAAGCTTCATAGTCGAGAGGGATACAGCCCAGACCGTCAGCTAAGGTCCCTAAATTCAGGCTAAGTGGTAAAGGAAGTGAGATGGCTCCGACAACCAGGAGGTTGGCTTAGAAGCAGCCATCCTTGAAAGAGTGCGTAATAGCTCACTGGTCGAGTCATTTTGCGCCGAAAATGTAACGGGGCTCAAGCCTGGTACCGAAGCTGCGGATGTCGTGGTCCTGAGGGATCATGGCGTGGTAGGGGAGCGTTCTGTTGTAGTGTGAAGGGAGATCGTAAGGACTCCTGGACGAAGCAGAAGTGAGAATGCCGGTATAAGTAGCGAAAAGAGAAGTGAGAATCTTCTCCGCCGAAAGCCTAAGGATTCCTGGGGAAGGGTTGTCCTCCCAGGGTAAGGCGGGACCTAAGCCGAGGGCGACAGCCGTAGGCGATGGATAGCCGGTTCAAATTCCGGCCCCACTGAACAAGCGTCTGAGCAATGGAGGGACGCAGGAAGGTAGGCCTACCCGGGAAAGGTTGTCCGGGGTCAAGCCTGTAGGGTGGTCGCGCAGGTAAATCCACGCGGCCTATACCTGAGGGGTGATGACGAGGGGAGTATTCCTCGAAGTGGTTCATCCTATACTGCCAAGAAAAACTTCTAGCGAGCGTGTTCAGTGCCCGTACTGCAAACCGACACAGGTAGGCAGGTAGAGTATACTAAGGCGGCGGGGGAACCCCTCTTAAGGAACTCGGCAAAATAACCCCGTAACTTCGGGAGAAGGGGTGCCCATACCGGTCATACAGAGATACGCTATATGGCTGGTTTGGGTCGCAGTGAATAGGCTCAAGCGACTGTTTAACAAAAACACAGGTCTCTGCGAAATCGTAAGATGACGTATAGGGGCTGACTCCTGCCCGGTGCCGGAAGGTTAAGAGGAGAGCTTAGCTCGCAAGGGCGAAGGCTTGAATCGAAGCCCCGGTAAACGGCGGCCGTAACTATAACGGTCCTAAGGTAGCGAAATTCCTTGTCGGGTAAGTTCCGACCTGCACGAAAGGAGTACCGACTTGAGCGCTGTCTCTAGAGGGGGCCCGGCGAAATTGCAACCCTTGTGAAGATGCAAGGTACCCACAGCAAGACGGAAAGACCCCGTGGAGCTTTACTGTAACCTGATTTTGGGTTTTGGTATGTTTCGTACAGGATATGTGGGAGGCTATGATGGTGCATCTCCAGGTGTACCGGAGCCGACGGTGGGATACCACGCTAAAGATACTGGGATTCTAACCGCTGTGGTTAGCACGCAGCGAGACAGAGTCAGGCGGGCAGTTTGACTGGGGCGGTTGCCTCCTAAAGAGTAACGGAGGCGCTCAAAGGTCACCTCAGGCTGGTTGGGAATCAGCTGTCGAGTGTAAAGGCAAAAGGTGGCTTAACTGCGAGAGGGACATCTCGAGCAGAGACGAAAGTCGGACTTAGTGATCCGGCGGCACTGCATGGAAGGGCCGTCGCTTATCGGACAAAAGCTACCCCGGGGATAACAGGCTTATCGGGCCCAAGAGTCCACATCGACGGCCCGGTTTGGCACCTCGATGTCGGCTCATCGCATCCTGGGGCTGTAGTCGGTCCCAAGGGTTGGGCTGTTCGCCCATTAAAGCGGTACGTGAGCTGGGTTCAGAACGTCGTGAGACAGTTCGGTCCCTATCTGCTGTGGGCGTAAGATGCTTGAGAGGACCTGTCCCTAGTACGAGAGGACCGGGATGGACGGACCGCTAGTGAACCAGTTATCACGCCAGTGGTATAAGCTGGGTAGCCACGTCCGGATGAGAGAAGCGCTGAAAGCATCTAAGCGCGAAACTCGCCTCAAGATTAGGCATCTCACCCTGCCGAAAGGCGGGGGTAAGACTCCTCGTAGATTACGAGGTTGATAGGCCAGGTGTGGAAGCGGAGTAATCCGTGGAGCTAACTGGTACTAATCGGTCGAGGATTTACAACTTATTCCCTGGAGAATCTTGCCAGATGATACCCATACAGCTATCAGCTGACAGCTGACGGCTAACAGCTTATTGAATAATTTTTCCCGGTGGCGATAGGAGAGGGGCCACACCCGTTCCC
>JAQTTS010000434.1 GCA_028710655.1 Dehalococcoidales bacterium | reverse complement strand
TCACCGATAGCGATGAAACCAACATGATAATCTGCCTTATTGCTAAGGAACTCGGTGCCCGTATGACGATAGCCCGGGTTCGTAGTCCCGAATATTCGGGCTATTTTATCAGCCCGGCCACTGATCCATCCGCCACCAGAAAGGTGATCCGGCCGAAGACCTTCGGGGTAGACCTCTTTATCAACCCGGTGGTGGAGGCCTCCAAAGAAATAATTGATATACTCTCCAGTTGTTATCCCTCGCCGGTGGAGAACTTCGCCGATGGTCTCGTTCAGATAAGGGAATTCAGGACCGAGAAGGGGGTGGCAATAGACAAGCCGTTAAACAAGCTCCCCTTTCCCAGGCCGTGTGTGGTAGCCGCTATTCTTCGTGCTGAAGGCATCTTTATCCCGGCCGCTGATGAAATCATCAAAGAGGGTGACCGCGTTTACCTGCTTGCTGCTGCTGAGTTTATGGATGAGTTAGGGGGTATGTTTCTTCAACCGAAGCGTCCGGCCAGCAGCGTGGTTATCCTGGGTGGGGGTCGTGTCGGGTGCCTTGTTGCCGAAGGGCTACAGGCGCAAAGAATCCCTGTCAAAATCATTGAGAAGAATGAAGACCGGAGTCAGGAGATTGCTGCCAGACTGGAAGGAACGGCAGTAGTCCAAGGCGATGGCACTGATCGAGATTTCCTGATCGAGCAGGGAGTCCCGCTGGCCGATGCCTTCGTTGCCAGTACCGAAAGTGACGAGGTGAATATCCTTTCCGGATTGTTAGCTAAGAGCCTGGGAATCTCACGTAATCTAGTGCTGGTCAATAATCCATGGAATATTCCTCTGGCTGAGGCGGTGGGTGTTGATGTGGCAGCGTCGCCACCTCTACTGACGGCGCGTAGAATCGCTCGCTTCGTACTTCATGGCGGGGCCATTTCCATTGCCATGCTCGGTGGCGAGCAGATACAGGCTATTGAGTTTGTGACCGGTCCGACAGCACCGATAGTCCAGCGCAGGATTAAAGATGCAGACCTGCCTAAGGAAGCAATCTGCGGGGCTATTGTTCGCAACAATACTGTAATCATTCCGCCCGATGACAGCACAATACAACCGGGTGACCACCTTATTCTGATATCACCCATTGAGCTCATCCCGGCTGTGGAAAAGTTATTCACCTAAACAATAGATATGAGAGTTAGGGTTGTTCTCCACTATCTAGGACTGCTGATAATAGGGCTCGGTATAGCCATGCTCTTTCCTACGGGTTGGAGCGGCTACTATGGGGAACCGGTATCCCAGTCATTTGCCATTTCAGCAGGTATCACCGCTTGCTCAGGTCTGCTGCTCTGGCGTTTCACTTCAGGCGGTGGGGGAAGATTCAGCCGGCGGGAAGCGTTACTCTTCGTTACCTGCGGGTGGCTGCTGGCTTCAGCCTTCAGCGCGATACCTTATCAGCTGGCCGGAGTTTTTCCCAGCTATCTGGACGCTTATTTTGAGGCTATGTCAGGCTATACTACCACCGGAGCTACCGTGCTTGGTTCCATTGAAAGCCAACCCCAGGGCATCCTCCTGTGGCGTAGCTTCACTCAGTGGCTGGGGGGAATGGGAATAATAACACTATTTGTTGCCTTATTCCCCCTGTTCGGTATAGGAGCTGCTCATCTGGTCGAAGCTGAAATACCGGGGCCTGAAGCGGAGAAGTTGACCGCCCGTACCCGGGATACGGTGAAGTCGCTATGGTACCTCTACGTGGGCTTCTCAATCGTGGAGTTCATCCTGCTCTGGCAGGCGGGGAATATATCCGCATTCGACGCGATAACGATCACATTCGGTACAATGCCCACCGGAGGTTTTGCTGCCAAAAGCCTGAGCATCGGTGCCTATGACAGCGTAATCGTGGAAGGCATCGTTATTACCTTTATGATAATCGCCGGAATTAATTTCGGACTGCACTATCTATGCTTGTGGAAACGTCAACCCGGCCGTCTCTTCGGCAACCCCGAATTTAGATTTTACATCGGTCTGCTTGCCGGCGCTTCCATCCTTATTGCTTTGAATTTAATAAACAGCATGGGAATGTCTGTCGGTAGCGCTTTCAGACATAGTGTCTTCCAGGTTGTTTCGGTCATGACGACAACCGGTTTCAGTACCGTTAATTTCAACAGCTGGCCGGCGTTCGCCAAGGCGACTCTACTTGTCCTGATGATAGTCGGCGCCTCGGCCGGTTCAACCGGAGGAGCACTGAAGGTGAGCAGGATACTGGTATTGTTAAAATATACCTATCGCCGGATTGCACTCGCCTTTAATCCCCAGGCAGTCATTCCTCTAAAGGTGGGAAATAACGTGCTGTCGGAGCAGGTTGTCTCCGGTGTCATCGGTATGACCGTTCTGTACTTTACTACCATGATTGTCAGTTTTCTGATAATGAGTTCTTTCGGGCTTAGCCAGATAACCGCCCTGTCTTCTGTTATTGCCACCCTGGGAAATGTTGGTCCCGGCTTGGGCATGGTAGGACCGGTGCTGGACTATGCCTTTGTCCCTGCTGCTGGTAAGGTCACTCTGATAGCGTGCATGCTGGCAGGACGTCTTGAGCTGCTCACCGTGTTCGCTCTCTTCGCTCCATCGTTTTGGAAGTGGCGCTAGCTAATATGAGGCTTTAGCTGATCAACTGCAGTATGGTTGTAGTATCTTGACCGGGGGAGTATAATTATCGGTGCTCAGTAACACGGTGAAATGGAAGCA
>JAQTTS010000433.1 GCA_028710655.1 Dehalococcoidales bacterium | reverse complement strand
CAGACCGAAATGGAAAACCTGTGGCGGTCCTTTTGAAACACACCAGCGCCCGTGGCTCGCCTTGTTCCCTGTGGCGCCCGTCGGTTGCCGCTGCTGATACTTCCGCAGCCTGCGACAGTCTCACAGTTGACGCTGTCCCGGCGATGCCAACGGTGTGACTACAGGCTGTTTACGGTGCTACTACCGTAGCATCCCCAGCGACTTGTGTCAAGCCCGCCATTAACAACACTTGATTCAAGTGTGCACAGCTATGCGTCCATACTGCCGTGCAACAAGCTTGACAATACCTGCAACTCATGCTACGGTAGTAGCGTTCAACAAGGTATTTATTTTACTATTCCGGCACATCTGTCGGGCTTCCATCCTCTACCTCCCGGGATGTAGATGGAACGCGTCAACTCGAATGCTCCAAAACAAGACGTTCGTACAGGCATTTGTCCGGACAGGCAAACGGCTGCGGACAAGGCAAAGCAGCAGCAAAGGAAAGCAGGGGTACACAAGGAAATGGCACATAAGCTGAGAGAGTTGCGTAACACGCTGAATGCAGAGCGGCAGCGCCTGATGGACGAGTTGGCGTTACCAAAGGACGGCTCACCATACGGCAGCCATGAGCCTGAGGACACAGCTATCGAGGCCACAGGGCTGGCGTTACGGAGTGCCATGTCAAAACGTGTCAGGGAGCAGCTTTCTGAAGTGGAGCGCGCGCTGCAGAAGCTGGGCGACGGGACTTACGGCTTGTGTGACAGCTGCGGCAAGAAGATCCCGCCGGAAAGGCTGAACGCCATGCCGCAGACGACTATGTGCGTGGAATGCAAGTCCAGGCAGTCGAGGCCATCCGCCAGAGTATCAAGGTGACTGGCAATGGCCTCAAGTGGCTGGTGTTGGCCGCAGACCGCTAGGAACGTCACTATCGGATGGCTGTCATAAGGGACTGAAGCAGGAAACAATAAGTAAGCGGTTTCTGCAAGACTGCCTGGACAAAGTATGTCCACCGGACATTTCGCGGTGTGGCGCACACGGCAATCACATTGCGTCCCTTTAGCAATGTCTGCTGACTGACACCATATTGCGATAACCAGCTGTCCGCAGCCCGGAGTATATACTGTGCCGTGCCGGCAGCATGAAAGGTTCAGCGTTCGCCTTAACGCCGTTTCCCGGTCCCCGATGCCGTTGGCCTTCTGGGACGCGACATCAGCATGCTTGGCTCCGGATAATCACAGGCAGCAAAAAAGGAACGGTTTGCGGGACGAATCCCGGATTACGTGCCGAAGAAGACGGACAAGTATGAGACGTACAACGGACATTTTGCTGGCGGTTGACATAGGCAACACGAGGACTGCGATAGGCCTGTTTGATGGCGCAAGGCTCAAGACCGTCTTCCATGTGGGCACCAGCATCAATCGCTATGTAGACGAATATGCCATGGAGCTGCTTTCGAGGCTGCGGCACGAGGGCATACCGGCCTCTGCAATCACTGCCTCCGTAATCTGTTGCACAGTCCCGCCGCTGGCCAACCAATGGCGTGCCGTCTGTCAGCAGTACTTCCATATCGATCCGCTCCTGGTCAAGGCAGGCATACGAACAGGACTGCGCATCGCCGCAGACAACCCGGTGGAAGTGGGCGGTGATCGCATAGCAAACGCTGCTGCCGCTTTCCATATGTACGGTAGCCCGGTGATTGTCGTTGATTTTGGCACCGCCACTGTTTTTGACATCATCTCTCACGGGGCATGCTATACCGGCTGTGTCATAGCACCCGGAATTGAGTCGGCGGCGGGAGCGCTGTCTGACCGGGCGGCCCAGCTGCCACATGTGGGGTTGGCATATTCCAGCAGCGTAATTGCCAAAAACACTGTGGACGCGCTGCGGTCGGGAATTACAGCGGGGCATATCTGTCTGGTGGAAGGTATCCTGACACGAGTCCAGCGGGAATTGAAACAAAACGCCGTAGTGGTTGCCACCGGACCATACTGTGAACCGCTTGCACACAGGACAGCGCTGATAAAAATCGTTCAGCCTGTCCTCACACTGATCGGCTTGCGAGTGCTGTATGAGTTGAACCAAGCCCGGCATCACTGCGGTGTCCTGTGAGCAGCGCCTGTGCTGGCCCCTGAGATGACCAGTTCAATCCTGACGCTGATTCCAAAGCACTTGAGACAGCAGCGCCAGCCCTGTCATCTCTGGACCGAGTGAGGCCGGTGGGACAACTGGCAGGATCAGAACTCAAACCACCAGGGCTGGGCATAACTGGTCCAGGCGCCTGCATTCTCAAAGGTATCATCAGCTCAAGACCAATGCGATATCATTATTGGAAGGCGCGGGGATGCAGAGACAGAGACCCCGTAAGCCGAAAGGAATCCAATATGACCCGTCAAGAGATACTGAAGCAGATCGCTGAGACCATGGGCTTTATGCCCCAATGGACTGAGGTGGTCCCGGACACTGAACTGGAAGCTGTCTGGCAACTGCAAAGGCAGTTTTACAATCCCTCGGAGGCACGACACGATGGTGGGTTAGGGCCACGACCGGACCAGGACGTTTTGCTGCGGTAAGCGTTCAGAGGTGCATTCCCCCAGTGATGCGCGGGCGAAATCTCCCGTCCGGTCAGTGCCATAGTCATATGCTAATCACCCTCCTCGCCGACCTCTTTGGAGAGGGAATCCAAAAATTTGCTCACCAGATCACGGCACACCAGATGTTGCGCTAATAAGCCGAC
>JAQTTS010000046.1 GCA_028710655.1 Dehalococcoidales bacterium | reverse complement strand
CTGATTTCGGGGGCGTCCAGCACATAATAACGATAGTTATGATGGTTAAGCTGGGCCCTCAGCTGCTCTATTCTTTCAGCTGCCCGGGTTGAGTTCTGCAACTATTTACCCCGTGATGTATGACTTTACCAGATTATATCACATCATCTCCACAGTCATAACCATGCTAATCCTGCCCGGGTTTGCGCCTTTCCTGCCCGATAAAGTAGACTTAATAGGATAGCAAATATTTAAAGAAAGTAGAGCAACCGGGTAGGCATGGCTGAGATTCGCCCCTTTCGAGGAGTGCGCTACAATAAATGTCTGGTTAAGGATATTTCATCGGTCATCTGTCCCCCCTACGATATTATCACCCCCGACATGGCACAGGAGCTTCACCGCCGCAGCGAGTACGGCTTTATCAAGCTGGAGCACGGTCAGCAGCTGCCATCGGACACGGATGAAGATAATAAATATACCCGTTCGGCAGTCACACTGAGGAACTGGCTTGAGCAGGGGGTCCTCAAGCCGGACCTACTGCCGGCCCTCTATCTGCATCAGCACCGTTTTAGCCATAACGGTTCCAGGTACAGACGACGCGGCATCATAGCTGTGGTCAGGCTGGAGGAATGGGACAAGATGATCATCCGTCCTCACGAGAACACGCGGGTCAAACCGAAGAGCGACCGCCTGAACCTGCTGTGGGCGCTCCAAGCCAACACCAGCCCTGTTTTTGCCATGTTCGAAGACCGGGAGAGGCAAATAGCTTCTCTAGCGGCCGACCAGGAACGGGCACAACCGATAATTGATATAACCGGCAGCGGGGAGGAGCACAGAATCTGGGCCGTCACCGATCCCGAAATTATCAGCCGGATAGCAGCCTACCTCTCAAACAGACCGCTCTACATCGCCGACGGACACCACCGCTACGAGAGCGCCCTGAATTACCAGAAAGAAAGACTATCCTGCTCTCCATCGGCCTCCGGGGATGAAGACTTCAATTTTGTGATGATGGAACTGGTAGATTTCACCGACCCCGGACTTATTATTCTGTCGCCCCACCGGCTGGTCCGGGGTCTGTCAAAAGCAACCCTGAGTGAACTGAAGAGCAAGCTGGCGACACTGTTTCAGATAGAGGAACTGCCGCTAAGAGCGCCCGACATCTCCCGGCAGATCGATGATTTGTTGGCCGGTGATAAGACAGGCCGGGTCCGGATAGTCCTTTTCGGCCTGTCGCCGGGGAATCTACTGCTGCTCAGTATGAGTGATTTCACTGCCGCCAGTAAGATGATGCCCTGCTTCCACAGCGAACTCTACAACAGGCTCGATGTCAGTATCGTCGACCATGTCATACTGGAGAAAATACTCGGTATGACCGGCGAACAGGAGGAAACCGCACTCGACTTCAACCATGACAAGGCGGATGCGATCAACAGGGTATTGAACCACGAATACCAGCTTGCCTTTTTCCTGGGCCCGGTCAAGACGGACGTAATCAGGGCTATCGCCGACGCCAGTGACCGCATGCCCAGAAAATCAACCTACTTCTATCCCAAACCACCGTCAGGACTGGTTTTCCGCAGGCTGGAATAGCTCGGCTGTTATAGCCTTACCAGTTTGGCAGCATAGACATCGGGAATGGCCAGCACCTGCTTGATTTGCTCACCGGACAGAGCCTCATCGAGAGCCAGTATCATCAAAGCCTGCCCCCTCGGTTTCAGACGTCCGACATGCATCGAGCTGATATTGACATCGGCATCACCGGTCACCTTGCTGACCGCACTGATCAGACCGGGGCGATCCAGATGATCGCTGAACAGGAAATAGCCCCTGGCCGGGGCAATATCAAACCAGTAATCGTTCACCCGTACGACATGCAGTTCGCCGCGCATCACCGTCCCGGCAACAGTGATAACACTGTTACTGGTAGTTGCCTCGATAGTGATGAGACTGGCATAGTGCTTGCAGGCAGCCTCCTTCTGCTCTACTACCGTCAGGCCGCGCCTGGCAGCCACGATATTAGCATTGACCAGGTTGATACGCTCCTCGCTCGTTGCCTCGAGTATTCCACCCAGAGCAGACGCCTTAAGCACATTGGTCTCATAGTTGGAGACCTCACCTTCATAGACAAGCTTGATGGTACTCATCTGTCCCTCGGCAAGCTGGCTGACCAGCCTGCCCAGTGTACGGACTGCTTCCATAAACGGCGCCAGTATCGCCAGCATCTCCGCCGAGACAAAAGGCGCATTAACCGCGTATCTGGCTGGCTGTCCCCTCAGAACATCCACAACCTGAACGGCAACGTCCCGGGAGACCATGGCTTGAGCTTCGGTTGTGGAGGCCCCCAAGTGAGGGGTGACAATAATACAATCGCTTTCAAAAAGGGGACTTTCCGTGGTCGGTTCTTTAGGAAAGACATCAACCGCAGCTCCGGCCACCCTTTTTTCCTTGACCGCCTTGACCAGCGCCGCTTCGTCGATCAACCCGCCCCGAGCACAGTTGATAATACGAACCCCCGGTTTGACCAGGTCCAGTTCTCTGGTCCCGATCAGATTCTTCGTAGCATCGGTCAACGGCAGGTGGAGGGTGATAAAGTCAGCCTCCTTCAGCAGAGAATCGAGCGGCAACAGCTCCACCTGCAGGTTGCCGGCATGCTCAACAGAGACAAACGGGTCATAGGCGATCAGTCTCATCTCCAGTCCTCTAGCCCGCCTGGCCACCTCCGAACCCACACTGCCCAGACCGACAATCCCCAGCACCTTGTTTCTGACCTCACTGCCCATAAATTTGCTGCGCTGCCACAACCCGGACTTAAGGGCAGCGTTGGCCTGTGGAATGTGGCGGGCCAAAGAAAGCATCAGGGCAATCGTGTGCTCGGCAGCCGAGATTGTGTTGCCGGTAGGAGCATTAACAACTACGATACCACACCGGGTTGCCGCGTCGACGTTAACATTGTCTATCCCGACGCCGGCACGGGCGATAACCTGAAGCTTATTGCCTGCCTCAATGATCTCCGCGGAAACCTTGGTCTGGCTGCGCACTACCAGCGCTTCATAATCACCGATTATGGATGCTATTGACTCTGCACTCAGCCCCAGTTTAACATCCACCTGAGCGCATCTGCTCAGAATGTCAACTCCTTCATCGGAAATGGCTTCGGTAACCAGGACCTTCATTGCCTACCTCCTGAACCCGGCCTGCGGCAGTACCACCTTCAGCGCTGAAATTACAGCTTTAATATCCGCATCATTCACCCAGCCCAGATGACCGATACGGAATATCTTACCGCTCAGTTTCAACTGCCCGCCGCCAAGCACAATATGGTGTTCCTCTCTCATAATCTTGAGCATTTTGACAACATCAAGCCCGCCGGCCGCCGCTACCGAGGTAACGGTATTGGAGGCATATCTTTCCTCGGCGAAGAGGGGTAATCCCAGTGATTTTACTCCCTCGCGGGCCATTTTACCCAGGCGGATATGACGGTCTACGATGTTGGGCAGACCTTCATCCAACATCATTTTCAACGCTACCTCCAGAGCAAATACGGTGGAAATCGCCGGCGTCCAGGGCGTTTGTCCCTTCTCCAGATAGGACTTCGCCTTGCTGAAATCCCAGTAGAAGCGGGGCATCTTAGCACCGGCGTGTGCCTGCCATGCCTGCTTGCTCACGCTAACCATGGCCAGACCAGGGGGAACCATCCAGCCCTTCTGCGAACCGGTAATGGTGACATCACAACGCCACCGGTCAACCGGCAGGTCAATTGAGCCCAGACTGCTTACGGCATCAACCAGGAGCAGCTTATCAAACTCCTTGACTACGCTGCTGATTTCGGCCAGGTCGTTGGTAACACCGGTCGACGTTTCATTATGAGTGACCAGCACTGCCTTAATGTCAGGCTCGCTCTGAAGCTTCCGGCGTATGGCATCGGCATCGGCAGCCTTGCCCCACTCAAAACAGAGCCGGATCACCTCAGCCCCGAAAGTCTCCGCAATGGTGGCAAAGCGGTCTCCGAAGACGCCGATGGATACCGATAGCACCTTATCGCCGGGAGACAGGGTATTGACAACCGCCGCTTCCATCCCGCCGGTTCCCGAACCGGTCAGCAAAAAGACATCACCCTCGGTCTGAAACAACTTCTTAAGATTAGCGGTAACCTCATTCATTATCCGCCCGAATTCTCCACCCCGGTGATTGATCATCTGCCTGGCCATTGCCTGCAGGGGTTGGGGTGGGCACGGGGTCGGTCCCGGAATACGTAGGTGCTCCATTGTCTTTCTCCTATTTTTTATTTCTTTATTTTTCTTTATTCCGAACACACAGGTGTATCAGTACTCATATTGAGGGAAGTCGATTCCAGCTGAATTATTACGGTGCTAGGTAGATCTTATATGGCCTCGCTTACCTACTTTAATAGTGGTCCCCTTCGGAAAAGTCCAGTCTACATCGGTGATTTTTATTCCGTCTGCCTCTACCGCACCCTGCTCGATAAGACGCTTGGCCTCGCTCCGGCTCCTCGCAAGCCGATTAACGACAAGGTAATCCCGGAGAGGAACATTTGATTCGGTACCCTCTCGTATCTTCTCGGGTGTTTTTCTTTCTTGAAATACCCGGGTGAAATGCTTCTCGGCTTCACCGGCTGCATTCCGGTCATAGAGCCGGGTGACAATTTCCCGGGCCAGACGCTTCTTGAGCAGCATCGGATTGAAAGAGCTGTCATCAAGTTTGCATTTGAACTCGGCCAGCTCCTCGTCAGAGACGTCGGTTACCAGCTCAAAGTAGTCCAGGATAAGGTTGTCGGTAATGGACATCACCTTGCCATACATCTCGGCAGGCGGTTCGGCAACGCCGATATAGTTGCCCAGGCTCTTGCTCATCTTCTGAGTGCCGTCGGTACCGACCAGCAGAGGGGCCAGGAACACCTGCTGTGGGCGCTGTCCCACCGCGGACTGCAATTCACGGCCTACCAGCAGATTGAACTTCTGGTCGGTGCCGCCGAATTCAACATCGGCCCGGACGGCTACAGAGTCATAAGCCTGAAGCAACGGATAGAGCAACTCGGTCACCGCAATGGGACGACCTGCGCTATAGCGATTACTGAAGTCTTCCCGCGCCAGCATCTGGGCCACGGTAAACCTGCTGGTGAGCCGGATAACATCGGACAGGTTGAACTTGCCGAACCACTCGCTTTGCCACCTTACCTCTGTCTTTCCCGGGTCAACCACCTTGAAGAACTGCTCCATATACGTCTGCGCATTAACCTTGACCTGCTCCGCAGAAAGCATGGGACGGGTTACCGAGGCGCCGCTGGGATCGCCGATCTGGGCGGTCCAGTCGCCGACGATAAGGATAACCTTATGCCCCAGTTCCTGGAACTGACGCAGCTTCTTCAAGGTTACCATGTGACCGAGGTGAATGTCAGGGAAGCTGGGATCGAAGCCCTCTTTAAGCCGCAGCTGCCTGCCGGAGCGGAGCAGTGCTATCATCTCCTCTTCAATGATAATCTCAGCCACTCCCCTTTTCAGAAGACGGCCAACATCGATATCAGTGTTTATTTTGCTCATATCAACAGCTACTTCCTGCCCGCGGACTCGAGCAATGTCCTCCCTTTTTCAATATCCGCAGCTATCTGCTGTCTCAGCTTCTCAACAGTGTCGAATTTCTCCCCGCCGCGAAGCCGCTCAATAAAATCGACTTTCAGTTCCTTCCCGTAGAGATCGCCGGAATAGTCGAGGATGCAAACCTCTATGATACTGCGGCTGTCACCGAAGGTAAGACTGGCACCGACATAGGTCATCGAATTATAAGCGCTATCGTCAATATATGCCCGGGTGGCATAAACACCTTCGGTGGGGATAGCCTGCTCCGGGTCGATGCCCAGATTGGCGGTGGGGAAACCCAGCAGCTTAGCACCCCGCCTTGCCCCGGGTACTACCAGCCCGTGCAGACTGAAAGGACGACCGATCAGGCTCTGCACCCTTTTCATATTCCCACTGGATAGCGCCTTCCTGACCAAGGTACTGCTGACAACTTCACCATTTATCGCCAGCGGGGGCACCACGTCTACCGTAAAGCCCGTGTCTTCACCTAACACCCGCAGGGCGTCAATATTGCCCTCTCTATTCCGGCCGAGGGCAAAGTTGTGCCCGACTACCAACCCCCTCATTCTCAGGTATTGCTGCATCAGACCGGCAAAGCGACCGGCGCTTATTTGAGCCAGTTCAGCATCAAAAGGCAGTATAAAAACAGCATCAACACTCTCAGCAGAAAGGAGCTCAACCCTCTGCTCGATGTCAGTGAGAAAAAGCAGGCCGGACCGGGGTGCCAGCACCTTCTGAGGGTGCGGGTTAAAAGTTACTACCCCGCTCAACAGATTGCGCTCTTCAGCCTTTTCCTTCAGCCTTGAAAGCAGGTGCTTATGACCGAGGTGGACGCCATCAAAAACCCCGATGGTCAATAATGTATCTCCACCGAGCTCTTTACCGGGGGAGGAACGGGCTAGATCTTCCTCTATCGACATGACTTGCTCACCGGGCTATGTTTACTACTAGCTAAGAAACTATCCGGAAAACCAATTAAGGGGAATTACACAAAACCTCGGCGGTTTATCCTAGCTGAAATACTCTAATACTAGCACAAGCCAAACTAGGCGTCAATTACAACACCGGGATGCTCAATTTTCAAACATTATGTAATATCATTACAGGTAGAGCAGCACATCTAGTGGTTTTATGCTAAGTTCTGTCGGAACAGGCTTCCGTCTGGCGACGTGTTTACAAGCCCACATCAGGTAAGTGATATAATTAGGTATGCTACGGACGGGTAATGGCCGGGGGGTATTGCGTGATTAGACAACAGGTGACCGATAGCGATGCGGAAACGAAGTCTCTTCGTAATAGCCGCTTCAGTGATCATACCTGCCAGCGCATCGTGTATTAATCCGCCGGAGAAAAACGCTGCTATGAATACTACCGATCAGGGACAGTACAGCACAGCAACCTTTGCCGGAGGCTGCTTCTGGTGCATGGAGCCGCCTTTCGAGAAACTGGATGGCATACGGGAGGTTGTTGCCGGCTACACCGGCGGCGATAAGAAAAACCCTACCTATGAAGATATCTCGTGGGGCAAAACCGGCCATTACGAAGCAGTACAAATCAAATATGACCCCGACGTCATATCCTACGGAGAACTGCTGTCGGTTTTCTGGCGGCAGATTGACCCCACCGACGGAGGGGGGCAGTTTGCGGACCGGGGGACGCAGTACCGAACCGCGATTTTCTACCACGATGAGCGGCAGAAGGAAATGGCGGAGCAATGCCGGTCGATGCTCGAGGCGTCGGGAATCTACGATAAACCCATCGCCACCCAGATTCTCCCCTACAAAGAGTTCTACCGGGCCGAGGAATACCATCAGGACTACTATTTGAAGAACACGTCAAGATACGAAAATTACAAATGCAATTCGGGCAGATGCGAATACATAGAGCAGCAGTGGGGAACCCGATCCATCGGTTTTGAAGACTATCAGAAACCTCCTGAAGAGGTCTTAAGGCAGAGGCTGACTCGGCTGCAGTATCAAGTTACCCAGGAGAACGGCACCGAACTGGCCTTCAACAACCAGTACTGGAACAACAAAGAGGATGGCATATACGTCGATGTCATTTCCGGAGAACCGCTGTTCATCTCTACCGACAAATTCGAATCGGGCACGGGTTGGCCCAACTTCACCAAGCCCCTTGAAAAAGACAATATCGTCGTAATAACCGACCGCAGCTTCGGGATGATACGCACCAAGGTCAGGAGCAAGCACGCCGGTTCGCACCTAGGTCATGTTTTTAACGACGGCCCTCAACCTACCGGCCAGCGGTACTGCATTAATTCTGCCGCACTGCGGTTCATTCCCCTGGAGGCCCTGGTTGGAGAGGGCTATCCGCAGTATATCTGTCACTTCGTAAGATGACCGCCTACCGGACGACCGCTTCCAATACAATGCCGATCGGAGAGTGGTCGGAACCCGTCACTTCAGGCATGATGAATGCTCTTAAGAGCGCCGGCAACAGTTCTTCGGTGACGAAAAAGTAGTCGATCCTCCAGCCGACATTCCTTTCCCTAGCCCTCGATTTCAGGTCCCACCAGGTATACTGATCCGGCTCCTGGTGGAAATGGCGGAAGGTATCAACATAGCCATGAGCAACCAGCTTGTCCAGCCATGCCCGCTCGACAGGGAGAAAGCCCGATATTTTGGCGTTTTCCTTCGGCCTGGCCAGATCAATCTCCTTATGAGCGGTATTGAAATCACCGCAGACGACCAGCCTTTTCCCCTCTGATTTCAGGGAGTCGATAAAGACAAGGAATGCCTCATAGAAGTCCAGCTTGTATTTGAGCCGGCTTTCACCCTGCTTGCCGTTAGGAAAGTATACATTCAGCAGAGTAAAGCAGGGATACTCTGCGATGAGCACCCTCCCTTCCAGGTCCAGACCTGCGGCAGCAAAACCATACCGGACACCGAGCGGACTTTCCCTGGTGAAGACGGCGACTCCCCCGTATCCCTTCCGCTCCGGGTAGTTCCAGTACGTCTGATAGCCATGCAGATCCGACAGCTCCGCGGCAATCTGATCGGGATGCGCTTTTGTCTCCTGGAGACAGAGGACTTCCGGAGATTCTCTACGCAGCCAGTCCCAAAAACCTTTCTTCAGAACGGCACGGATGCCGTTGACATTCCAGCAGAGTATCTTGACCACGCTCATTTGGGTACCCTTTTCATGCCACCTTTTTCCGATGCTTCCTTGCTTGACGCCGACCAGATCCTCCCGTCATGCCGACGAACCCTGGTCTTCAGCTTAACTATAAGTTAGCATACCACAGCCGTAGACATGTTTAAAGAATAGATGATGCTGACTGGATAAGCAACACCCAGTTACACCCAACCGCATCCAACCACGACCCGGCATACCGGACTGCGACTATTTCCAGCAGGTTGAACTACCCGGGAAACCATTGTATGCTTATAGATAGTGGTATCATCATCGCGCCTCCTTCCATGCATATAGAAGCGGATGGATTATTTTGAGAGGTGCTTTTGGATGACTGAACCATGGTCATGGGCGATGCTGCTATTCACTTCGCCTGTTGCCGGAATAATCAAATCCCTGCCCTTTGAATTCACCCGCAACCTGTCGATCTACCCGTTGTTTTTTATCGCCGCTCTGCTCAGCTCACTGGTCTTCTTCCCCATTTACTTCGGTTTAACCAAGATTATTCCCAGATTCGACACTCTGACCAGAGCCTCGGATAAGAGCCGGGCCAGGTTCAACAGATACTTCGGAAGGTGGGGATATCCCGGGCTGGGCATACTGGTAGTAATACCGGGACCGGGCACCGGAGCAATTGTGGTTTCAACGATAGCATCAGCCCTCCGGTTAAAACTGTGGCAGTCATATTGTGCGATTCTAGCGGGGTGTGTCGGTCACGGGGGAATACTGGCCGGAATATACAGCGGAGTATTTCGGATGTGATCCGGGGCATAGCGCCAGCCTTTACAATGGACGTCTACAGCCATATAATTAACGGTATACTAGGGGAAACGCTATGGCCGTGCGAGCCGAAGTGCCTCAAACAAATCAATCCGGTTTAACGCCGATTTTTCGAAACTTGACTTGAATGCCAGCGTAGCTCAGTGGTAGAGCAGCGGTTTCGTAATCCTGGGGCAGGTATGCCGTTATGTGTCATTAGCTTCGAATTAGAACGTTTGTGTTGGCTGAAAAAACCCGTTTTGAACCTAATGTGCTTTTTGGTGGCATTATGTCCTTTTTAGTTTGTCGCCAAAATGTCGCCAATTTATTACTTGTTATGTAAAGCATTTTTTCTAGATATACCAATAACCTTCAAAGTGAACTTGACAAACAACCTTAATCATAGTATCTTCTTTGTATATACAATTAGCGGAGGTTTGACATGAGAACCAGCGTACAGAAATGGGGCAATAGCCTCGCCTTACGTATACCTAAATCTTTCGCTGACGAAGTGGGGCTCCAAAGGGAAACATCCGTAGATGTCTCACTCTCAGGAGGGAAATTAGTAGTAACGCCGATCGCTGAATCAAAGATGAGCCTGAAACAACTTCTGGCAAAGATAACTAAAGATAATATGCATCACGAGATTAATAGCAGTCCCGCCGTGGGGAACGAAGCGTGGTAAGCTCGCAGAGCTATGTCCCTCAACGCGGGGATGTGGTATGGATCACGCTGAATCCTCAAGCGGGTCATGAGCAAACAGGACGACGTCCTGCCGTAGTACTATCTCCACAAAGCTATAATGACAAAGTAGGACTGGCTATCCTCTGCCCTATTACTAATCAAATCAAGGGATACCCATTTGAGGTTCTGATTCCTGACGGTTTACCAGTAGGTGGAGCAATCTTATCCGACCAGATAAAAAGCCTGGATTGGCGCACCCGAAATGCCGAATTAATATGCACCTTACCAACCGAAGTTGCCTCGGAAGTGCTACTGAAGTTAGCTACCTTAATGTCACAATAGCTATATTGGTCGCATTAACTTCATAGATTTGCCCCTTTCAGAAAGATCTTCCTGAACGAGATTTTCTCTCCCCCATTGTAGTTCATTAAGTTACCCCTGAAGACAAACGTAATTTCCGGTAAGAATGATCAAGCAAATATCAGCTAG
>JAQTTS010000432.1 GCA_028710655.1 Dehalococcoidales bacterium | reverse complement strand
CACGGCGGAGAGGACAAAGACTGAGTTAGTCAACCGTCTCGGGAAAGAGCGGGGTGATATTCCTTGGCGAGTGCTCTTGGACTACGTATGCACGTATGTAGTCCGAGTCCTGAAAGAGGGGGAGCCGGTTCAACGGCTATCCTCGTCAACCAAGGTGGCACCACTTGAGTACCTTGTCTATCCGTTCCTGCCGAAGAATGTTTCCACGGTCCTGTTTGGTACGGGGGGGAGCCTCAAAAGCTACGTTGCAACCTTGATTGCCTTATGTGTTACCAAGGTTGGCCCTGCTGTAAGTAAAGAACTGCGGGTAAGCGTAGCGTCTCACGTGATTACCCCTCTGTTTCTTGATTGGGAAACGGAGCCGGAGGCATTCAACCGGCGCATGTCGTTGCTGCAAGCGGGGCTTGGCATACCAGGGTTTGATCTACTGTACAGGCGATGCAGGGGGCCATTGGTAGATGAAATAGAGCCGATCTTAAATATGGTGACCTCAAACAATGTGGGGATGGTAGTCGTTGACAGTATGGGCATGGCTGCCGGCGGGGATATAAGCACGCAACCGGTAGCGGCCTCGTTCTTTGCGGCCTTAAGGGGATTAGGGGTGACAAGCCTGGTTATCACTCACGAGAGTAAGAACCCCATGACCAAGAAGACCACGCCTTTTGGGAGCGTCTACACGTTCAACGAGGCAAGGATGGTCTGGCACGTTGAGGCGGAGCAAGAGGTCGGGAGCCAAACGGTCGATCTGATAATCACGAATACGAAGTTTAACGATGGGGCCAAGCATCCGCCGATTGCTTACGAATTCGAGTTTGAGTATGACGGGACGGAGCACGTAGCTACGAACGTGAGATATAAGAACGCTTCAGAGATATCAAGTGACCTGGCCCACAACTTACCCCTGTCCCAACAGATAACGAGGCTGCTGAGGACGGGCGGCAGAATGACGCAGAAGGAAATCTATGAAGGGCTACCGAACGAGTCCCAAGCGTCGATAAGGGCGAGGCTGGCGGAAATGGTGAAGCGGGGAACACTCGGTAAGTGGCCGTCATTGAACCATGAAAAGGGCGAGGCGGTTTACGGTCTGTTACAGACCGAATAAGAAAGGAGGGGCTTACATGCCACCGGAGAAGAAAGAAGAAGTACCAGAAAAGACATCATGGAAACTCAGCGAGGAGGAACTTGCCACGCTGAGGGACTACCAGGGCAAGAAGGAGGGGTTTCGTGCGTTGCTAGGGGCGGTAGCGGATGCTATGGCCCACAACTGCGAAGTGGAACGGGAATGGTGGTCAAGGATCAGTAAGGCACATCGTATCCCTGACAAGTACAGGTACAGCCTGGTTGCCGACGGGGCGACCGGAATCGTCAAAGTCAAAGTGAGATTGGAGGACATTAGCGATGGCAGAAGAGACAATCCAGAGAATCGTTCATGAGCAGCCGATATCGGTGAACCTGAAGCGCAACAGCAAAGGCGTCACGGAGATCGAGGTCCACGTACACGGCCAAGCCGGACTAAAGGCGGGGTCAGCCGTCTTTGACGCTGGCAGTACCTACGACCAGTTGTGCAAGACCTACCCCTACGCGGAGGCGAAATGAATCCCAAGGTTGAACAGAGTCAGGACAATCTCAGGTGTGACTTGACGGACGCAGAGTTGCTTGACCTTGGACGCCTTCAAGCTCGAGCATTGTCAACGAAGGACCAGATTCAGGCGGAGTTTGAGACGTTCAAGACTTCCGTCAAGAACCGGATGGCCGAACAGGACGCCCTGATTGGTCAGGTGTCGGAGAAGATTAGGAACGGGTATGAGTTCCGGTATGTTCCCACCACAATCACCACAGACTTCGATGCCAACATAGTCCGGTTTACCCGAACGGATACCGGGGAGTGCTACCGTCAGAGGCCCCTCAATGCAGAGGAACGGCAATTGAAGTTGGAGATGGAGGCCAAAGCGCAGGAAGTAAAAGAGATGGAACCTCCAACCCCCGAGCCGCCAAAGCAGGAAGAAGCCAAAGTCGAGGAACTACCGGAGATACCTCCTGACTTGGACGAGGAGAGCCGGAAGGCCATCGAGGCCATGAGTCCAACACAGCGCAAGGTAGTGCTGTCGCCGGTCCCCGGCAGGGGCAAGGCGAAGAAGGGATAAGGAGGAACCCCAATGGGCAAAGGAATAGAAGAGATAAGGCCAATGAACATTCAGGAGGTCATCTTCGAGTTGCGGAGACAGGCATTCACTCTTAGGACCCAAGCCGAAAACTTGTCAGACCATATAGCGGGGATGGTTAACGGACCATCACCCAAGGCAACAGAGGCACCGGCATCCCCGGTGCAGGATGAACGGGATATCAACGCACTTGGGTCCATGCTTCTAGGCGTGTCAGAAACGCTCAAGCAGGCAGAAGAAGCTCTCCTTCGGGCTGACAAGTACCAAGAGAACCTTGAGCACATACTATTCGGCCCTCCCAAACCCACAGCCGGAAACATGGCCATGTCCGGGCCAACAAGCAGTAGGTAGCGAAGAGTAAGAGGGGGCGATGGTGACTCTAATGGAGAGGAGGGGAGACACAAGTGAATACGGGAGCCAAGCTCACCACATCCATGCACCACGCACCATCGCCCCTCCTTTTTCTGGAAGGAGAGGACACAGTGATTATTGAACGCACAATCTTCATGGAGCCGGTAGCCAAGCAGAGAGCAAGGACCATAATCAGGGCCGGTAAAGTCCATTC
>JAQTTS010000431.1 GCA_028710655.1 Dehalococcoidales bacterium | reverse complement strand
CAGTAGTCGCCACTCCGCCATCTATGTCGCCTGTAAAGTCCACGGTAAAGGCACTTCCGCCATCATACAGGGTAGTGTAATGCACATCCCCTTCCAGAAGTGCCACCCTCTGTTCTAATGTCCGTATCCGTCTTGCCAGTTGGTCTATTAACGCCATATCTCAATCCTTCTTTTACTGCCACTCAGTCCACTGTTCTACACTTGCCGTGCCTGACGACTTTATTACCGAGTAATAATAACCGGGCAAGACAATGAAAAATAACTGCGATAGAACAGTCCCTATAGATTGAGAGAACCGGCAGCGCCCAACGACAGCGGTGGGTGGAGAGGTATTCTGAGCAGCGGCAAAAACAGTACAGGGCGTAACCATTGAAATAGTGACGCTAACCCACAATGGCTTTATTATGCTTTCATTCTGATAAACCGTATCGAGTGCTCTATGGCTAGTCACCTGAGTTTGTGTAGCCGGGTCTGCATTCGCCCATGCCGGATCGTTAGCCCCCTGCTTTAGTACCTGTCCGGTTGTCCCTTTCCCTAACCGCTTCCATGTCGTAGCATCCCGGTAAACCAAATCGCCTCTGGTAGTCAAAATGCTTTTCAGAGGGTACACAGTATGGGGGTCTGCCGCTGCTTCATGCGTGGCTAAGTCTGCACTGGTAGCAAGGTCTGACAAGTCCAGACCGTCCACTTGGGAAAGCTGTACTTTCGATCTTCCGTCAAAGCAAAGTTTTCTCAATCCGTCCACCACCTCTACCCGGTAAGTGGTAGCACTGGATAGCTCGGTAAATTCCCACATGCCGTCTGCATCTGTAGTAGTAGTATCAAGCAAGGCATCAGTGTCGGCATCGTAGAGGTTGACGGTCAGGCCTTGTTTAACCAGTCCTGCCTGATCCCTAACCCAGTTGCGTAATTCCATATTTCAACTCCTTTTATAGTGATAACAGCCCTATTTTGTAAAAGCCTTCTTTCTTCTTGCCTGAAACGGTATAGCCCTCCATGCTGAGTATCTTGACCTTTTTGGCTTCCGAAGCCCCATCAGAAGCCCTGTAAATAAAATCACCCAGCGTTTTAGTCTCAGCGGCGGTCTTTAAGGCGTCCAGCAAGGTACTCTTTCTCCTGTGCCGGTAGTCCTTGCTGCAATCCACTACCACGCTGTAAGTGAACCGCGCATCAGGCACCTTCATGTAGTCCAACCGTATCCATCTCAGGTCAGGGTATTTGGTAGCATCGGAGCCGCGATGAAGCACAGCCTTAAACCGGATAGCCTTAAACTCAATGCCTGAGCCGGATGCAAAGTTGAATTCAGTTTCACCCGGAGCCTTTATTCTGCCATCTGTATAGTCTGTATTGGTTAAAGGTGTCCAGGTGTTCTCGTCATAGTCCACGCCATAATAAAGCTGTACGTGTTCACTGGCTGAGGTCTTTTCGGTATAGGCGGTCAGGCTGAGAGCCAATTTGTCCACCACGGCATTGTCGGCATCAAACCATGGCCAGATGTGTTCGCCTCCGCTTTCCGCCTCGTAATCATCCAGTTCCAGAGGGTTAATCAGGTCGGGCATCAGGGGTATGTAGTAGATTTTATCGTTCATAGAGAACCAGAGCCGGTATTCGCTGTAGGCAGAGGATACCAGGGCGCAGGTAACCGGCGCATCTTCGCTGCCGGACATCTTGACTATCGCCCACCCTGAGCCGTTCCATTTCATCAGTGCGGAATAGCCTTGTTCTTCGTAAATCACTCCGTCCCAGTAAGGGAAGCAGGCAAAGGTGTCCTGCGCTATCTGACTGGCTGCGCTCAGCAGGGCATACAGGTGATTGTGTTCCGGTAGTATCTGGATGATATTCCCCCTGTATTCCCTTGGCATACCGTAATCCCTGTCCGGCCCCATTGGATTGATGATGATAGGGTTGGATGAGGTAATATACTGGTAGACTTCCATGCCTACCGGAATATAAGCCGCCGCATCCCTCCACATAGTAGCCCCTTTGCAGGCGTAGTTATGGCGAGGGAACTTGAGGCCGGTATCCAGCCAGACTCCATTATCGAAGTCCAGTTCGTACAAGCCCTCTTTTGTACCCAGATAAGGAACTATGTAGTCGGCGGAGTTACGAGCCAGAAAGAGGGAATTGAAAGAACCGGCTGCCAGATGGGATTGAGCTATACTAACCCATGTTGCGCCGCTATCCAGTGAATAGGTAAGCTCACCATCAGGAGACAGGCGAAGCAATCTGTTATCCCAATTCAAAAGGAACAGGGCAGGTTTAGCAGAGCCGGTCAGGGTATTCCCTGTCACCCACGTATTCGTATCCCCATCGAACCGTTCAAAGTCGTCAGTATAGGCAAAGAACAGGTAATCGCCATGGACTACTGCCGATGTTACCGGCTGGTCCAGGTCGTGTATATCGGCGGACCATTCGGTAGTCGTTTCCAGCCATTTATAGACTGCCGTGCTGAATACGACATAGAGCGAATTATTATATTCAACCATTAAAGACGGGCTAGTCATTAATCACCACCTACATAGGTTCTTCTTGTTCCACTTCCGTAGGGTTGCCGCAGTTGACCGCCAGCGGAGGCGGTATCAGGTGTCCGGGGTAGCCTAACTCGCAGGTAGAAAACCAGCACCGGTTAGCGTGTTTGGCCTCTACCATATCCTTTATGCCTATACCGCCCGTGTGATCCGACCACGACACAGATGATTTATCCAGTTCTGAATCTTTGGTATAATCGCCG
>JAQTTS010000430.1 GCA_028710655.1 Dehalococcoidales bacterium | reverse complement strand
AAGGTTGGCTCTTTCTCCGTCACATTCTCTATTCTGCCACTTGCGGTGTTTAACCAACACTTCTTCCAGTTCCTTGTTGGATAATTGTCTCATCACCTTTCCCCCTTATTGTTCAATCTCGCTCCGGACAATTTCCCGTATCACGCCATCGAGGGGTGGCGTCTGGATAAGCACGGTTTTACCACCCTCCGAATCAATCCCAAGATCCTGTCGGCATAGCCTACACATATCGGTATGCCGCAACAGGTCATCCAGAAGGTAAGTTTTCCCCTCCACGTACTTCAACGTGCCAATACCGACCAATCGAATATCGAGGGCGTTCCGTTCTTCCTGCGTTTCCGCCGTCGCCCCACAGCGGTCGCATTTGTAGATGATTCGTTGAGACATTGCTGTTCCCCTTTCTACAACTTAAAAGATTAATGTCCATACAGCGGAGTGAAGTGCTTCATTTTCTGCACTGAAGCCTCGTACTTCGTGTTATCACCTGTGTTTAGAAAGACGTACACGACCTTACCGAAGGTACGTGTCGTGTTGCGCCGAATTACCTTGATAAAGCAGGCAGAGCGTTTCCGCGAGTCCCTATATACAACTCCATTACGGAATCTCATCACATTCTCCTTCCTGATTGCCCTGTCTATAGTAATCCTGTTCCGCCCACCGGCGGTAATATCCGTCGCTTCCGTAATCAATATCGCCATAACACATAGAACAAACACGCTGTCCTTCCGGTATTGACGCCCCGCACATTACACAGTTTGGCATGTTGTGTCCCTCCAACTCACGCATCACATTCCCTGTGCGCCCGGCAGGATTCGAACCTGCAAATGGGTGAGCTGCGTTCCCCATCAAGTAACAACTTCTCAGCACTCTACTCGCGTATGCTCTATTCCGCCACGAGCGCACGTATTTACCGACACATGTGGATAATTCGCACAATGACAAGTACTGTACCGATTCCGAGGCATATTGATCCGGCGAGATACCACAGGTATGGGGCTAACTCACGCAACATCATCCCCATCTCCTTTCTTTAATGTAATATTTTCATCATTATCGGATATGATAACCTCAACGACTTTGCCGGAATGATCGAGATACACTGTAAACATGAGACAAGAGGGGGAATCCAATACATCAACAACTACGCCGTTAAGCACGACTTGCACAATGTCACCCTTATTAGGCACCGTGTTGTTCTTCTTCCAGTCCTCAATAGCTCTGGCCTCTTCATCTGCCCGCGTTTGTAAATGCTCCAGAGCCTCATTCACTTGATTTTGGGTTAGATCAATTTGGACATTCCCGATAGGCGGAACTGATGAAGGTGTATCATTAATATAACCAGTTCCTCCACAGGCATTACAATGCAATGGGTGTGAAGCTGTGCTGTCGTTCATTTGTGCCCTTATGCCTGTTCCACCACATTCTAGACATAAATGTACTGACATTGTTTTAACCTCGTTTGGGTGGGGTACGCCGTCGAGCATTCCCCGTTAGCCGCGTCTGCCAGTTTCGCCACGGGCGCACTTACCTGTTCAAACTAAAGTCTGTTTATCTGTCTTGATATCTCATCAAAACACTCGGTAATGCACCCAAGCATCCTGTGCACGTCAGTTCTATTTTGCTTTCGATGCGCCCCGAGCACCTCGATTCTCACTTCACGCCTCCTTTATCCGCCCCGCCGAATCCAGCTCGAAGCCGAGAGTCTTATTCACTCTGTCACACTTGTGAAATACCCCTCGGGATGTAAATACAAGGAGATTCCCGTTGGGCAACAGTTTGCCCGCCGCATCGACCGCGCGTAGAATAACCTTGTTATCTTCAGTATGAGCCGACGGCTCCAATATGAGCCGAAGTCTTACAAGTTCTTCCGCTTCTCTTGGCGCGCTGTTGAACACCTCAAATCTCATCCCATGCTCCTTCCCATTGATATGTCTGGTTGTTGTCGGCTCCCGGGTGCGCCGCCTACAGGGCAGGGCGGCACTCCACTCCGCCGATGGTCTCCCTGTGGTAGTCCTCCCCGTGGCCTACCGTGAGCGCCATGGCTATGCGGGTGAGGGCGTGGGCGAGACTGGTCTTGCGTTCGGCGGGAGCAGTGCGCGGATCCAACGCCTCCTTAAGCCGGTTGAAAGCATGGCGGGCGTGCTCCTCCGCGGCGACTCCCACCCATTCGTTGCCACGGAGGCGTTGTTCCGGATCCATCGTGTTGTTGACCGCCGTAACCGCAATCTTAATCATGTCCGTTCTCGTCACGGGATTCTCCTCGGTGCGGGTGTGTGGGTGTGGGCGGGTACGGGTACGGGAGCGGAGGCGGGTATGAATCTGTCTACCTCACTCCACCTCGCCACCCATCCCCCATCTTCACCAACTAATATAGAGGGAAAGGGAGATAATGTCAAGCGAAATTTTTATTTGCATGGGGCAAGTATGCCGGAGCAGAGACAGGGGCGATGGCAGACATGGGAGGGGGGAGGGGTGCGGGTATGGGGTGTGCTACCGTCCCATCCCGCACCTTGCACTCATACCACGTACGCAGGTCATCCCCCGAGCGCCGCCACATACTCGTCGTACCCCCAGTAGTCCGCGTCCGTATCGGGGAATACCTCCGCCGCGAGAAAGGGGAAGTTGCACTCCATACCGGTGTAGACGCGGCCTGCGAGGAGTGCATCCACGCCGCAGTTCACCACTGTGACGGAGAAGGTGTGGGATTCCGGGTCGAAGTGCGCCTCAAGGTTC